>JANNJX010000540.1:0-13273 GCA_031396005.1 Burkholderiales bacterium | reverse complement strand
GGGGTTGTTAGCTCAGTTGGTAGAGCAGTAGACTTTTAATCTATTGGTCGTGGGTTCGAGTCCCGCACAACCCACCAAAACTTCCACTCGAGTTCTTCGAGCGGGTCCTTAGCTCAGTTGGTAGAGCAGCGGACTCTTAATCCGTTGGTCGAAGGTTCGAATCCTTCAGGGCCCACCAATCCTCTCCTGGCGTAGCGCGCGAGCAGCCGCTAACTCGCATCACTAAGTCGACGCCGTGGTGCCAGTCTGGTGCCAGTCTGGTGCCAGTTTTTCAGCGAATGGTGCCTGCAGTGTGCGTCGACAGATTGAACGTGATCATGGCAACTTTCATGGGCACGAGCGGCGGCTCACAAGCGCGGAGTACTGGCACCGCTGCCAGTGTGTCGGCAAGAGTACAGCGCGCGAGTTGAAAGGCCATCGAACAGCAACACGTCGCCGCGCCACACCCGATCGCGCCGACATCGCGATGGCGAGCGTCGTTGCCCTCGAGAGTCAGCGAGTCAGCGCACGAAACGAGACGTCATCCTCCGCTGTTCGGCCGCTGCGTTCGATCCCTGAAGGACGTCCATCTTTCGCGCAACGCGGTCAGGCCGGCTGCGCCGGCAGTCATCACCACAGCGGCCTCTCCCGTGGCTGGGGATCGCGATCGCTGATGTCCTTCGCGCGGTGCGCTAACGACGCGCTCGCTTGACGAACTGGCCCGCTGCTCGCGCACTGCGCATCACTGCGGTGCGCTCCCGTGCGCTGCGCACATGCCAGATCGCCTACAGGGACTTTCTCCGGGGTCAACGGGTTTTCAGGTTACCTCTTGGATAGCTGTATTTCTTTCGCGTGCGGACGTGATGCAAAGGCGCAGGCGCCTATGGGTCCGATGCCGTGCAGCGCTGCGGCCTTGGTGGCCTGTGCGTCGGATCGCACATGGGCGGCGATGCGCTGGTCGCACCACTTCATTTCCACATCGAGGTCGATCCAATGCAGGTGGGCGCGCTGCAGCGCGAGTCGACTCACGCCGGGCAGCTCGTTGCTGGCGTCCTCGAGCACATCGGTCAATACCTTGCGCAGCGCTTCAGGGCTCTGCGGGAACACCAGACCGAATTCGGTGAGCAGGCCGCGGATGCGGTTGATCAGCGCTGTCCGTTCGACCTTGTAGCCTTCGCGCAGTCGGTGCACCGCCAGGTGCCCTTGCTGGTCGGCGGACTTGACCGGCACGAAGCGCATTTGCGGCCAACCGGCAGCTTCGCAGATGGCAGCGGCGTCGTTCGCATCGTTCTTACCGCTCTTGCCGGCCATGCGGTACGGCGTGACGAAGTGGCCAGCAATGAGAAGGGTTGCCGACCGGTATCCGCAAGCAGACCTTGCAGGCGTGGGCTGAGATCATGCGAGCGCTCGCGGCGTCGCCGGAGGTGGCGGATCGCGAGTTGGCCCAGTCAATCAACCAGTACCTCGGGCGCATGCCGGCGGTTCAAGCCATCGTCCGGCACCAAGCACGGCAGCGCGAGTTGCCGGCGTTCGATCGATTGCGAATCACCACGCCAACGCAGTCGCGCCGCGGGCCTGAGATGGAGCGCTGAGTTGGACGACAAAGGTGTGTCCTCGCCGCCGGACAGGCTCGAAGGCAGGGCGCTGAGGAAGGCCGCTTTCCCGAGCCGCGACCTTGTTGCGCAGCGTTCAATGCGAGACGATGGACCGCTGCGCGCTCCAGCGCTCGAGGTCCGTCCAGCGCCAGCCAACGGCGCGTGCGCCTAGGCGAATCTGCGCTGGAAACTGGTCCTGCGCGATCATGCGGTAGATCGTCGAGCGGCCCAATCCGGTCAGGCGCACGACGGTCGGCAACCTGGCGAAGAACCGGTCACCAAACGGTTCGATGGTCATGGTGGAGACGGAGGCTCGTTTCATGGCTCGACTGCGCCCATGGCGGGGACTGAACTCTAGGTTCGATCAAGCGCGTTGTGATGCTGGATTCGCGGCGATTTCTTGCATGGGTGAGGGTGGCGGGAGCGCGGGTCCGAAAGTAGTCACGGCCCTGTGAAACTTTAGTGCTGATTTGCCCGCAAGGGTGCGATGACTTTCCGCAAAAAATCATCGATCGGCATGTCCGCCAACGGCGCGAGTGCTCCGCGCGCGACATCAGCTTGTCAAACATCGCGGCAACACTAAGCCGGTCCGACGTTGCGGGTTGCTTCGAAAGACACCATGGGCCGCCCTTCACGCGTCAAACCTTTGCCCGCAGGCACCAACCGCCGCGGCTTCTTCACCAAGAGCGGATCGGCGGCGATGGCGCTGGCGTCGGCGCCGATGCTCGCGTTGGCGCACGATGACGAGCGCGACGACGATGACGACGTGCGCAGCGGCGGCGTGACCTTCGAGCACGGCGTGGCCAGCGGCGATCCGCTTCGCCACCGCGTCATGCTGTGGACACGCGTCACGCGCAAAGGCCAGCCGCGCGGCGTGCTCGTGCGCTACGTCATCGCACTCGATCCGCAACTGCGCCACGTGGTCGATCGCGGTGCGCTGCACACCGGGCCCGAGCGCGACTACACGGTGAAGATAGACGCCGGGGGCCTGCGACCCGGCACGACCTACTACTACCGCTTCCAGTCACGCGGCGCGAGCTCGCCCATCGGCCGCACGCGCACGTTGCCGGCCGGCGCCACGCCGCGCCTGCGCTTGGCGGTGGTGAGCTGCTCCAACCACGCGGCCAGCTAGTTCAACGCCTACCGCCGCATCGCGCTGCGCGCCGACCTCGACGCCGTGCTGCATCTGGGCGACTACCTCTACGAGTACGGCCCCAACCAGTACGGCGCGGCGCGCACGCCCGAGCCACCGAACGAGATGGTCACGCTCACCGACTACCGCACGCGCCACGCGCAGTACAAGCGCGATGCCGACTCGCAGGAGATGCACCGCCAGCATTCGTTGATCGCGATCTGGGACGATCACGAGATCACCAACGACGCCTGGGTCGGCGGCGCGCAGAACCACACCGAAGGCGCCGAAGGCGTGTGGGCCGAGCGCGTCAACGTCGGTCTGCAGGCCTACTACGAGTGGATGCCGATCCGCGTGGTCGATCGCGATGACCGGCGCCGCAACCAGCGCGCGTTTCGCTTCGGCGATCTGATCGACCTGAGCATGCTCGAAGAGCGCTTGAGCGCACGCTCGAAGCAACTGCCGGCGACGATTCCGGTGCCCGGCCTTGGCAACGCGTTTGCGCAGGTCGGCGAGTTCAGGAATCCCGAGCGCACGATGCTCGGCGCCGACCAGGAAGCGTGGCTCGCCGAGCGCCTTCGCAACGCCGACGCGCGCTGGAAGTTCATCGGCCAGGGCGTGATGTTCGCGCAACTGAAGGCGCAGGGTGCCGCGCTGTCTGCCGGTGGCGGCTTGTTTTTCAACAGCGACCAGTGGGACGGCTACCAGCCGGCGCGCGACCGCTTGTATGCCGTTCTCAAAGGCGATGCGAACAACGCGCCAGTGGCGAACTGCGTCATCCTCACCGGCGACATCCACAGCTCGTGGGCGGCTGATCTGTCGCAAGACCCGAACAACCCCGACACCACGAGCGGCGGCTACAACGCGGTCACCGGCGACGGCTCGCGTGCGGTCGAGTTCGTCGGTACGTCGGTGACGTCACCCGGCCTCGACGACCCCAACGGTTCCACCGCGGCCTTCCTGCGCGGCGTCAACCCTCACTTCAAGTACATCGACTTCAACCGCCGCGGCTACATGCTGCTCGACGTGACGCGCCAACGGGTGGTCTGCGAGTGGTGGTACGTGGACACGGTGGCCAGCGTCAGCAACATCGAGACGTTTGGCGTCGCGTTCGAAGCGCAGCACGGTAGCAACCGGCTGCAGCCTTCGGCGATGACGACGCCGCGCGCCGAAGCGCCAGCGTTAGCGCCGTGATGCCAATGCCGGCACCGGGGATCGCATGCGCGGCAGGTGCACCAGCGCAATGCTCATCCACACCGCGACGCTGAAGTACAGCGACATCCACGTCACCTCGCCGCGCCACACGTCCCAGCTCTGCGTCACGGTCCAACGCGTGGACGCATCGACGGCGCCTTGCAGCACGCCGAAGTAGGCACGGCCCTGCGCTTCATCGGCGAGCCAGCGCGCCCAGTACATCGGCACATCGACGGCGAACATGTAGGCCACATAGACGGCGGCCGCTGCGCACAGAAAAGCCAGCAGCGGGCGCCGTGAGCGCGCGGCGCGCGGCCAGATCGCCAACAGGCTGATCGCGAGCAATGCCGCGCACAGCCCCCACAACGTTTCTTCGAACACATGGCCGAGGTTGGCGGTGGTGAGCACCGCATGCCACGAGCAGGTTTCGGCAACGACGATCATCGGCACCACCGCGCGCGAGACGGCATGCGCAAAGTGGCTGGCGGTGGCCGCGGCGGCCTCGCGCAACAGCAGCGCCCATTGCGCCGCAAAGCACAGCTCCGCGATCGTCGCCACCGTGCGGCCGACGATCACGCTCGACCACCAGCTATCGACCATGACGATGCGCTGCACGTCGTACACCGGCAGCAACGAGCGCCACGCGCAGCCGAATACGTAGCCTGCGCAGAGCAGCAGTTGAAGCCGGCGCGAGGCCCAGGCCTGCGGCGGCAGTGTGCCGCGATGGCGCAGCGCCCACCACGCGGCCGTGGCCCAGGCCAGCACGTTGATGGCGCCGACCTCGCGCAGCGCGGTCCACCACTCGTGCGTGCTGTCGAACACGGCAGCTCTTTCAGTGGCCCTTTTTCGGCCGGCCGAGCTTGAGCGGCTGCAGGCGGCCGAGTGCATTCATCAGCGTGCCGTCGTCGAGCGCCATCAGGACCTGCAGGCCGGCGCGCAGCAACTCGCTCTTCTTGGTTTCGCGCTGAGCCGCCATCGTGCGCGCCTTCAGCGCGGCGATCAGCGCAAAGTCCGGCTCGGGCATCGTGAAGCTGTCGCGCACCAGGCGCACGCGCTGCTTTGGCGGCTTCTTCTGCGTTTCTTTGGCGGCCGGGGCCGCAAGGGCCATGGTCTTTTTCGCGGGCTGTTTGCGGGCTGCCACCGAGGTAGGTTTTTTCGCCGGCGCACGGCGCGGCGCTGCTTTGGCGGGGGCAACGATCTTCTTGGCCGGCATGGCGGCGTCTCCTGAAACAAAGGTATAAATCGTTTATACCATTCATGCGATGCGCTCCGCAAGCCGCAGCGGCGCGCCCGGCGCCGCTTGTGTGAAAAGTGCCACCGATGCGCACTGCATCGGTTCGGTCAGGGCCTTGGCAAAGTGGCGCTCGGCCCGCCGCCGCAAGTCCGCATCGTTGCCGTGACCCGCGTCCGACAGCGTCATGTGAAAGCGCCAGCGGTCAAAGACGAAGGGGTAGCCCCAACGCAGCAGATGCTCGCGATCCGCTTCGGTGGCAAGGCCATGCGCGCGGCGTTCGAGCTCGGCGGCGTCGAGCGGGCGCCGCAGCGCCTGGCAGGCCATGACGCAGGCATCGGCCAGTCGGCGCAACGGATGCCAGGCATCGACCGCGGGCACAGGGCGCAAGGCGAGGAAGTCGCCCAGGGACTGCACGGCCAGCGGCGGCATCGGAAACGGGCAACGCGTCGTGACCACTGCTTGCAGCCGCTGCCGCAGCTGCCACGGCGTGACGCCATCGGCCAGATGCATCGGCGCGGCCAGCGTGGCATGAAAACCGTAGCGCCACGCACTGGTAGCGTGCGCTGGTGCCTGCCCTGGGTCGTCGCTCTCGGGGTCGCGGCCGAGCCACTCACAACCCGCGTGCCACAGCGGATGCTCGGGCTCAGCTACCCAGTACACCGCAAAGCGTTCTGGAGGCGGTGTCGTCAACAAGCTGTCACGCGACGAATCGATAGTGCACTCGATGCTAGATCTGATGCCGTGACGCCATCGTGACCGACATCGACGCCAAGGAACAGCGCCGGGCCTGGTTTTCGACGCTCGCGCAGGCGCCGTGCGGGCCGTTGCTGGTCTTGGCGCAACGCGCCACCGAAGGGCTGCGCTTCGAGCCGATGCGCGAACCCGAAGCCGGCCTGGTGATGCTGCGCGCGCGCATCGACGGCAGCGGCAACCGCTTCAATGTCGGCGAGGCCACGCTCGTGCGCTGCGTCGTTCGTTTGCGGATCGAGAACGTAGCTACTGTTGGCGTCGGCTATTGCCTGGGCCGCGACGCTGAACGTGCGCGCTGCGTTGCCGAACTCGATGCGCTGCTGCAGCAACCGTCGCGACATGCCGAGCTGCTGCGCGGCGTGATCGAGCCGCTGCGCCGGCAGATCGACGCTGCGCGCGCTGTGGCGCAACGCCGCACGGCGGCCAGCCGCGTCGTCTTTCAGACGCTGCAAGGCGAGGCAACACGATGAGCGCCCTGTTGACCGACCTCGGCACCGCGATGGCCAACCCCGTGGCCGGCACGCAAGCCTGTTTCCGCGCCGCGTTGGAAGCGATGTCGCGGCCCGGCCGAATCGTTGCCTTGCCGCCCGTGGCGACGGCCGGCATGCGCGTGCCGGCGGCGCGCTCGCGCGACGGCGCGGCCGATGTGCCGATGGGCGAGGCGACCGCGGCCTTGCTGCTGACCCTGCTCGACGCCGAATGTGCGGTGCGCCTGCACGGCGCCTTCGATCACGACGCGATGCTGGCCTGGCTGCGCTTTCACACCGGCGCGCGCGCCGCGCTGCCGGGCGAGCCGGCTGCGTTCACCGTCGTGCGCGCGGCCGACGCGCGCGCCGCGCAATGGGAAGCGCTCGATCTGGGCAGCGACGAGGCGCCGCAGCGCGGCGGCACGCTCGTCGTCGAAGTGCCGCGCTTGGCCGCGACCACCGACGAGCCGTGGCTGCCGAACCCGGCCGCGTTGATGCGGCTGCGCTTGCGCGGCCCCGGCATCGAGAGCGAACACACGATCAGCGTCGGCGGTCTGCCCGAGGCGTTCTGGCGGCACCGCATCGCGCAGCAGCCGCGCTTTCCGCAAGGGTTTGAACTGCTGCTGACGCGCGGCCGCTGGCTCGCCGGGATTCCGCGCAGCACGCACATCGCGTTGGAAACCTAGATGTACATCGCGGTCAAAGGCGGCGAAGTGGCGATCGACGCCTCGCGCACGCTGCTCGCAGCGGCACGGCGCGGCGACGAGACGTTGCCCGAAATGTCGGTGGCTCAGATCCAGAGCCAACTCGGACTGCTCACTGCGCGCGTCGTGGCCGAGGGCTCGCTGTATGACCCCGAGCTCGCCGCGCTGGCGATCAAGCAGGCGCAGGGCGATGCCGTCGAAGCCGCGTTCCTGCTGCGCGCGTATCGCACCACGCTGCCGCGCTTGGCGTTCAGTGAGCCGCTGCGCACCGAGCGCATGCGCGTACAGCGGCGCGTGTCTGCGATCTTCAAGGACCTGCCGGGCGGCCAAGTGCTCGGCCCGACCTTCGACTACACACAGCGGCTGCTCGACTTTTCGTTGCTGCGTGAAAGTCGATCACAGGCGCCGAACGACGCGCCGCCGATCGACACCGACATGCCGCACGCACTCGCCGCGCTCGCCGCCGAAGGCCTCGTCGAGCCCGCGTTGCCGAGCCCCGGCGATCCGGCGCCGCTGGACATCACGCGCGACCCGCCCGCGTACCCGCTGCCGCGCTGCGGCCGCCTGCAGATGCTCGCCCGCGCGGAAGAAGGATGGCTGCTCGGCATCGGCTACAGCACGCAGCGCGGCCACGCGCACACGCATCCGTTCGGCGGCGACATCCGCTTCGGCTCGGTGGCGGTTGAAGTGGTGCCCGACGAGCTCGACTTCGCCATCGAGATCGGCGAGATCGAACTCACCGAGTGCCAGATGGTCAACCAGTTTGTTGGCAGTGCCGACGTGCCGCCGCAGTTCACGCGCGGCTACGGCCTCGTCTTCGGCCACAGCGAACGCAAGGCGATGGCGATGTCGCTGGTCGATCGTGCGCTGCGCGCCGATGAGTTCGGCGAGTTGCGCACGAGCCCGGCGCAGGATCAGGAGTTCGTGCTGCCGCACAGCGACAGCGTCGAGGCCTCGGGTTTCGTGCAGCACCTCAAGCTGCCGCACTACGTGACCTTCGAGTCGGAGTTGCAGTTGATTCGGGCGTTGCGGGCGCAGGTCGAGTCGCAAGCGCAGAGCGTGGCGAGCGAAGAAGCGACGGGGATCGACGCGTGACGGCCGTGCGCTGGGCCGCTCCCAAGCCGGCCGCATCCCTTCGGGGGATCGACCGACGCACCCGTCGGGCGCGGGGCCAACATGACTGAGGGCTACAACTTCGCGTACCTCGACGAGCGCACGAAGCGAATGATCCGTCGTGCGCTGCTGAAAGCGGTCGCGCTGCCCGGCCATCAAGTGCCGTTCGGCTCGCGCGAGATGCCGCTGGCCTATGGCTGGGGCACCGGCGGCATCCAGGTCACTGCGGCGTTGATCGGCAAGGACGATGTGCTCAAAGTCATCGACCAGGGCGCGGACGACACCACCAACGCCGTCAACATCCGCCAGTTCTTTGCCCGCACCACGGGAGTGAAGACAACGGAGCGCACGGCCGATGCGACGCTGATCCAGACGCGTCACCGCATCCCCGAACGCGCGCTGACCGAGCGGCAGATCCTCGTCTATCAGGTGCCCCAGCCCGAGCCTCTGTACAAGTTGGAACCGCGCCGCGCTGAAACGCTGAAGCTGCACGCCGCGCAGGAGTACGGCCTGGCCGACGTGAAGCTGTACGAGGACATCGCGCACTGGGGTCGCATCGACGCCAGCTACGACCACCCGGTGCGTGTCAACGGGCACTACGTGATGTCGCCGTCACCGATCCCAGCGTTCGACAACCCGAAGATGGACCGCATGCCGGCGCTGCAACTCTTCGGAGCCGGGCGCGAGAAGCGGCTGTACGCGATCCCGCCGTACACCGCCGTGCAGAGCCTCGACTTCGACGACCACCCGTTTCACATTCCGCCGCAGCCGCACGCCTGTGCGCTGTGCGGCTGCGCGACGAGTTTTCTCGATGAGGTGCCGCGCGACGACGGCAGCCGCCTGTGGACCTGCTCCGACACCGACTGGTGCCGCGAACAGCAGGAGGCCGGCGCATGACGCCGCTGCTGCGCGTGCGCGAGCTATCGCACCGCTTCGCCGGCGTGCTCGCCTTGCAGCAAGCGTCGCTCGAGGTCTATCCGGGCGAGGTGGTGGCGGTGGTTGGTGAATCGGGTTCGGGAAAAACCACGCTGCTGAACTGCATCGCCGGCCGGCTCGCGCCGGCGTCGGGCGAGGTGCTGTACCGCGACGCGCAAGGCTGCTGGCGCGACGTGCTCGCGCTCAGCGACCGCGAGCGCCGCGTGCTGGCGCGCACCGAGTGGGGCTTCGTCGAGCAGCAGGCCAGCGACGGCTTGCGCATGGACGTGAGCGCGGGTGCCAACATCGGCGAGCGCTTGATGGGGCAGGGCCTGCGCCACTACGGGCAGCTCCGCCAGCGTGCCTTGAATTGGATGGAACGCGTCGAGCTCGACAACGCGCGCATCGACGACACGCCGCGCGCCTGCTCCGGCGGCATGCGCCAGCGCCTGCAGATCGCGCGCAACCTGGTCACACGCCCGCGCCTGGTGCTGATGGACGAGCCGACCTCGGGCCTCGATTTGTCTGTGCAAGCCAGACTGCTCGACCTGATCCGCGGGCTCGTCGCGCGATTGCAGTTGTCGGCCGTCATCGTCACGCACGACCTCGGCGTGGCGCGGCTGCTCGCGCAGCGCACCGTAGTGATGCGCCACGGCGCCATCGTCGAGCAGGGCCTCACCGACCGCGTGCTCGACGATCCGCAGCACGCCTACACGCAGTTGCTGGTGTCGTCCGTGGTGGCGCCATGAAACCGACCCTTAGCGTGCGCGGCCTGCACAAGCGCTTCACGCTGCACCTGCGCGGCGGCAAGCAGCTGGCGGTGTTGAACGATGTGTCGCTCGACGTGAACGCTGGTGAATGCGTCGCGCTCGTCGGCCCGTCGGGGCAGGGCAAGAGCACGCTGGTGAAATGCCTGTACGGCGCCTACGGCATCGACGAAGGCAGCGCCCTGCTGCAAAGCGCGCAGGGAGAGATCGAGTTCGCGCGTGCCACGCCGCAGCAAGTGCGCGCGCTGCGCCGGCGCGACATCGCCTATGTCAGCCAGTTCCTGCGTGCAGTGCCGCGCGTCGCGGCGCTGGACATCGTGGCCGAACGCGCGATTGACGCGCAGGGCGATGCGCTGTCGGAAGACGACGGCATCGACGGCCTTGACAACCCGCAGGCCGCACCGGCGCGCGAGGCCGCCGCCGCGCTGCTGGCGCGGCTGAACCTGCCGCAAGCCCTGTGGCGTCTGCCGCCGGCCACGTTTTCCGGCGGCGAGCAGCAGCGCGTCAACATCGCGCGCAGCTTCATCGTGCCGGCGCGATTGCTGCTGCTGGACGAGCCGACGGCCTCGCTCGACGCGGCCAACCGCCGTGTCGTCATCCAACTCATCCATGAAGCCAAGCGTGCCGGCGCCGCGGTCGTCGGCATCTTCCATGACGAGGAAGTGCGCGACGCAGTCGCCACGCGCTGTGTGAGCTTGACCCAAGAGAAGACGCCATGCCCCGCGAACTGATCCTCACCCATGCCCGCGTCGTGCGCGCCGACGAGACGCTCGCTTGCGGCACGGTGGTCGTCCGCGACGGCGTCATCGCCGAGATCGACGACAGCCCGAGCAACGTGCCGTCGGCGATCAACCTGCAGGGCGACTGGCTGCTGCCCGGCCTGGTCGAGGTGCACACCGACAACCTCGAACGCCACGTCTTGCCGCGGCCGAAGGTGACCTTCCCGATGGCCAGCGCATTGCAGTCGCACGACGCCGAGATCGCCGCGGCTGGCATCACGACGGTGTTCGACGCCATCGGCGTCGGTGACCCGTATGGCGACGGCTTTCGCTCGCGCGACCAGAGCGCGCTGCTCGCCGTGCTCGACCAGTTGGAAGCCGCTGGCGTGCTGCGCGCCGACCACCGCATCCATGTGCGCTGCGAGCTGCCGGCCGACAACGCGCGCCACCTGTTCGAGCCGTTCATGCGGCACCCGCGCCTGGCGCTGATCTCCCTGATGGACCACACGCCCGGCCAGCGGCAGTGGACCGATGTCGAGCACGCGCGCACCTACTACACCGGCAAGAAGGGTTGGAGCGACGCGCAGTTCGAACGCGAACTGACGCTCGCACCCGAGCGCCAGGCGCGGCATGCCGAACCCAACCGGCGCTGGTTTGCAGACTACGCGCGCGCGCGCGGCATCGCACTGGCCACGCACGACGACACGACCACGGCGCATGTCGATGAAGCCGTCGCGCTCGGCGCATCGATGAGCGAGTTCCCGACGACGTTGGACGCCGCGCGCCGCGCCCGCGAGCGCGGCCTGTCCACCGTGGCCGGCGCGCCGAATGTCGTGCGCGGCGGCTCGCACTCCGGCAACGTCGCCGCGCTCGACCTGGCGCGCGAGGGCTTGCTCAGCGGCCTGTCGAGCGACTACGTGCCCGGCAGCCTGCTGCAGGCGGCGTGGCACTTGCGCGGTTCCGCCGGCCTGTCGATGAGCCGAGCCGTCGAGTTGGTTAGCAGCGGCCCGGCGCGCGCTTGCGGTCTCGATGATCGCGGCGAGATTGCCCCCGGCTTGCGCGGCGACCTCGTGCGCGTGGTGCAAGTGGGCGCCGTGCCCGCCGTGCGCGAGGTTTGGCGCGCCGGGCAGCGCGTGGCGTGATTCAGCGCAGCGCGGCGAGCACCTGCTGCGCAACGGTGGCCGGCAGCGGCGTATAGCCCAGTCGCTCCGCGGCCTCGCGGCCGTTCACCAGCGACCACTCGAAGAAGACGCGAATCAGTGACCGTCGAAGGCCGGTGGTGCGTTGGTTCGCCAGTCCGAACACGGCTGCCACGATCGGGTAGCTGTCGTCGCCGCGCAGGTTGACGAGCGAGCTGTTGAAGCCTGCGGCGGCGTCCCACCGGGCCGACGCTGCGCTCGACTGCACTGCGCTGCGCGTCGGCATGACGAAGCGGCCGGCAGGGTTCTGCACGCTCTCCGTGATCAACCCCGTGCCGAGTTCGGCCGCGTTGACATAGCCGATCGCGTTCGGTGTGCGCGCGATCGCCCGAGCCACACCGGCGCTGCCTTTGAAGCCCTCGCCCACCGGCCAGTTGACGAGCAGATCGCTGCCGACCTGGGCCTTCCAGTCGGCGCTGCCCTGCGACAGGAACTGCGTGAAGACGAAGCTCGTGCCCGAGCCGTCCGCGCGGTGCACCACGGCGATCGGCGCGTTGGGCAGTTTGAGTTCTGGATTGAATTGCGCAATCGCCGCGTCGGACCACGTCTTCACGCGGCCGAGAAAAATATCGGCGATCAGTGCGGCCGACAAGCGCAGCTCGCGGCCCGCTCTCTCGCGCAGGTTGGCCGCCACCGCCACGCCGCCACAGACGAGCGGCACTTGCAGCAGCGCTTCGCGCTCGAGTTCGTTTTGGGGCAGCGGCATTTCCGACGCCGCGAAATCCACCGCGCGCGCCTTGACGCGTGCGATGCCGGCCTGCGAGTCGACAGCCTCGTAGTCGAGCGCAACGCCGCCGATGTTGTCGTCGAGCCCACCGCCAGCCAGGCGCGTGGCGACGCCGCCCTGGCGAAAGATGCGGTACTCGTCGGCCCAGGCGCGCATCAAGGGCTGCGCGAACGTCGAGCCGGCGCGCGCAGGGCGTTCGAGCTGAAGGCATCGACCAGTTGCGCGTGCGCGCGCATCGAAGGCAGCAGCGACGCACCGACTGCCGCCACACACAGGCGGCGCGTGATGAGGCTGGCCATTCAAGCCCCCAGCGGCGCGAGCACGCCGTTGCTGAGCCTGGGCTCGGCCGACGGGGCACCGGCGATCTCGCGCGACACCGACGCACGCTCGCTCTGGATGTGCTCGGCAAGGAAGAAAGCGCGCTCGGCGCTGCCGAGCAGCGCCAGCAATGCGCCGCGGTCTTCCGCCGGCAGCGTGGTGCTGGCAACGATGCTTTGCCGCATGGCCTGCACCGGTTGCATCGCTGCGGCGTGGTTGCCGTGCGGCGCGGCGTGGTCCAGGCGCTCGGCGACGGCGCGCTCGACCAGATCGACGATGACCTCGACCTTGTTCAGCGCCTCGGCGCCGAACGGGTGGAGCTCGGCGCGGCGTGCAATCTGGTAGAGCGTTTCGCCCAGGCTGGCGCAGAAGTCTTCTTCTTCGATCAGGCTGGTCACCAGATCAGCCTGCTGCGGCGACAAGCCGGGCTGGAACACGGTGGCGGTGAAGTTGCGGATCT
>JANNJX010000381.1:0-2894 GCA_031396005.1 Burkholderiales bacterium | reverse complement strand
ACCTCCTCGGTCAGCGTGCCGCGCAGGATGCCCAGCCAGTTGCGGTAGGCCAGCAGCTTGTCATCAGCGTCGACGGCGGCGATCGAGTCCTCGAGGTCGAGGATGGTCGACAGGGCGGCTTCGAGCACGAGGTCCGCGACGCCGGCCGCGTCGGTGCGCCCGATCGGGTGCTCGCGGTTGATGCGCACCTCGAGGTGCAGACCGTGGTGGCGCAGCAGCACCGCCGACGGGGCCGCGGCGTCGCCCTGGAAGCCGACGAAGCCGGACGCACCGGCCACCTCAGCCAGGCCGCTGCTCGTGCCGCCCTTCAGCGCCACGACGAGCCGGCCGCTCTCGACGCGGTACGCCGTGGCATCGCGGTGCGAGCCGGCCGCGAGCGGCGCGGCCTGATCGAGCACGCCGCGTGCGTACTCGATCACTTTCTGCCCCCGCGCGGGGTTGTAGCCGCGGCCCTTCTCGGCGCCGCCGGATTCGGCGATGACGTCGGTGCCGTACAGCGCGTCGTACAGCGAGCCCCAACGCGCGTTGGCGGCATTGAGCGCGTAGCGCGCATTGGTGATCGGCACCACCAGTTGGGGGCCGGCCTGGCGTGCCAGTTCGTCGTCCACGTTGGCCGTGCGGCAGTGCACCGGGCCTTTGGGCTCGACGAGGTAGCCGATGCGCTTGAGGAAGGCGCGGTAGGCGGGCATGTCGCCGATCGGCCCGGGGTTCGCGCGATGCCAGGCGTCCAGTTCGGTCTGCAGCCGCTCGCGTTCGGCCAGCAGCGCCGCGTTCTTCGGCGCGAGGTCGTGGGCCAGCGCGTCGAAGCCGCGCCAGAAGGCCTCGCGGTCGAGGCCGCTGCCGGGCAGCACCTCGTCTTCGATGAAACGATGGAGGACAGAGGCCACCTGCAGGCGGCCGGCGGCGATGCGATCGGTCATGGTCGTTCGGGTTCGGAGATGAAAAAAGAAAGCACTTCGCGCAGGCTGGCGCCGACGCGTGTCGGCTCCACGCCGAGCTGGTCGAGCGGCACGCCGTCGCGGTTGATCCACAGCGTCGTGTAGCCATGCCAGGTGGCGCCGAGCGCATCCCAGCAGTTGCTCGAGACGAACAAAATGTCCTTGGCCGCCAGGCCGAGCGACTTCGGCCCGAGCGCATACGCGGCGGGGTCGGTCTTGAAGCGCCGCACCGTGTCCACCGACAGGATCGGGTCCAGCAGGTGGCGAAAGCCGGCGCTCTGCACCGCGGCTTCGAGCATCGCCGGGTCGCCGTTGGACAGGATGCCGGCCTTGATGCCGCGCTTTTTCAACTGCGCCAGCACGGCCTGGTTCTCGGGAAAGGGCTTCAGCATGCGGTACTGCGCCAGCAGCTTGGCCTCGCTGGCCGGGTCCACCGGCAGCTCGAAGCGCAGCACCGCATAGCGCAGCGCGTTGCAGGTCAGGTCCCAGAACGAGGCGTAGCGGTTGCTCATCGTCAGCAGGCGCGAGTACTCGATCTGCTTGTCGCGCCACAGCAGCACCAGCTTGTGGCCGCGGCCGGGGAACAGCTGCTCGGCCATGTCGATCAGGCTGTGCACATCGAACAGCGTGCCGTAGGCGTCGAACAGCACCGCCTTGGGCGTCGGAAGAACGGCGGGTGCGGTCATGGACTCTCTACTTTATTCGGAACCTGGGCGGTGATTAAGCGCTTCAAAGAGCGGGCATTGCTGTCGTCAGATGCAGAATCAAGTCATGACGCCCCAACGCTCACTGCGTTCGCTGCCCCCTGAGGGGGCGCGTCAGCGCCTTGGGGCGGCCCGGCGCCGCTGATCGTGGACAAGTTGAAGCAGATCGAATCCTTCGTCGGCGTGGCCGGCAAGGGCAGCCTGACGGCCGCAGCCAAGGCCGAGGGCGTGGCGCCGGCGGTGATCGGCCGGCGCATCGACGCGCTCGAAGAACGGCTGGGCGTCAAGCTGATGACGCGGACCACGCGGCGCATCACGCTGACCCACGAAGGCAGTGCCTTCCTCGACGACTGCCAGCGCGTGTTGTCCGACTTAGCCGGCGCCGAAGCCAGCGTCAGCGCCGGCGGCGCGAAAGCCAGTGGTTACTTGCGGGTGACCGCGCCAGCCGGATTCGGCCGTCGCCACGTGGCGCCGATGGTGCCCAAGTTCATCGCCCTGCACCCGGACGTGCACCTGTCGCTGAACCTGTCGGACCGGGTGATCGACATCGTCAGCGAGAACTTCGACTGCGCAGTGCGCGTCGGCGACATGCCCGATTCGAGCCTGGTCGGCCTGCGCCTGGCCGACAACCGCCGCCAGTGCGTGGCCACACCGGCGTACCTGAAGCGTGCCGGCACGCCGGCCACCCCCGCCGACCTGCACCGCCACGAATGCCTGGCCTTGAGTTCAGACGCCAGCCAGACCCGCGGCTGGGCCTTCGTCGTCG
Organism: Burkholderiales bacterium; assembly: GCA_031396005.1. GTDB lineage: Bacteria > Pseudomonadota > Gammaproteobacteria > Burkholderiales > Burkholderiaceae_C > CADEEN01. The sequence goes on along the minus strand of JANNJX010000381.1, from coordinate 486 downwards.
ACGGCGCAGTGACGCACCTGCGGCCGAGCGGCCGGCTCGATTGCAGCGACGGCCAGGTGCTGCACGAGTGGTGCCTGCTCGGCCTTGGCATCGCCTGGCGCAGCACTTGGGAGGTCGCGTCCGACATCGCTGCCGGCCGCCTGGTCAGCGTGCTCGATGAATTTTCAGCACCGCCGAACGGCATCTACGCCGTGTTCGCGCATGCCAAGCACCTGCCGCTGCGCGTGCGCTTGTGGGTCGACTTCTTAAAACAGACCTGGAGAACTGGCCTACCCCCGTAGCGGCTTCGCCGCTTCCACCGGAAGGGGGCACCGCCAGCGGCTGGCGGAGCCAGATCCGCGGCGGTCGCTGGAGAAAGCCCGTCCTCAGGCTTTTTTGCTGAGGCAGTCCTTCATGAACGCCTTGCGCTCGTCGCCAGCTTTGCCGGTGGCGTCCTTGTTGCACATCTTCATCTTCTCGCGCTGGTTGCCGGCGCCGGCGGATTTG
>JANNJX010000507.1:0-2599 GCA_031396005.1 Burkholderiales bacterium | reverse complement strand
CAGGCGAGCCCCTTGTCGTAGCCGCGCCGGAGCATGCCGGGCAGCGTGAGCAGGCCGAGCGTCACCACCGTCGCCCCGACGATACCGGTGGTCGCCCCCATCAGCACGCCGACGAGCACGATGCCGATGCCGAGCCCGCCGCGCAGCGAACCGGCGACGAGGCCGACCGGCGGCGCCACCACCCTCACCAGCTTGCCAGCGAGTTGCGAGCGTGACAGCAGCGCGCGCTCCTCTGCCGGTATTGCTGGAACGTCCTGCGGCCGCACAATTCCGAGCACCAAAATGTATACGCAGTAAATTCCGGCGAGCATCAAGCCCGGAATCATCGCCGCCGCAAACAGCGTGCCGACCGACTCGTTCATGATGTCGGCCAGAAGAATGAGTATGAGGCTCGGCGGGATGATCTGGCCGAGCGTGCCTGACGCGCAAATCGCGCCGCAGGCAATCGACTTGTCGTAGCCGCGGCGGATCAACGTCGGCAGCGTCAACAGGCCGAGCGTGACGATGGTGGCGCCGACGATGCCGGTGGTCGCCCCCATCAGCACGCCGAACAGGATGATGCCCACGCCCATGCCGCCGCGCACGCCACCGGCGAGGTGGCCCATCACGTCGAGCAGGTCGTCGGCGAGGCGCGACTTCTCGAGCATCACGCCCATGAAGACGAACAGCGGGATCGCCAGCCACTGGTAGCCGGCGACGACGCCGAAGATGCGCGCCGGCAGCAGGTTGAACAGCGAGTCGCCGAAGCCGAGATAGCCGAAGACGAAGCCGACCGTCGCCAGCGTGATGGCCACCGGCACGCCGAGCATCAGCAGGCCGAAGAAGCCCACCAGCATCAGCACCGCGAGCGTCTGCGGCTCAAGCATGTGCCGCGTCGTACCGGCGTTGGCGCTCGACGATGAACAGGCGCAGCAGCGCCGCGAGTTGCTGCAACGCGAGCAGAGCAAAGCCGAGCGGGATCAGCCCCTTCACCACCCAGCGCATCGGGATGCCGCCGGGGTCGGCCGAGGTTTCATTGATCGCAACCGACTGCATCACGTAAGCCCACGACAGCTTGATGAAGACGAGCGCGATGGCGAGCAGCAGCAGGCCGGAAAACACGTCGACGATGAACTTCGTGGGCGGCGCGAAGTCGGCATAGAACACATCGACGCGCACGTTGTCGCCGCGCTGCAGCGCATAGCTCATGCCGAGCAGGATCACGGCGGCCAGCAGGTGCCACTCGAGCTCCTGCGACCACACCGAGCCGAAGCTGAAGGCGTAGCGCAGCAGCACGTTGGTGGCAACCAGGCCGATCATCGCCAGCGCCAGGTACAGCGTGACGCGGCCGACGCCGTCGATCAGCGCTTCGATCGTGCTCACGAAACGGTTCAACCTCTGACCTTGAGGTGGTAGGCCTCCTCGCTGACCTCACTCCAGCGATCGAACTTGGCCTTGAACGCCATGTACGAGTCGTGCACCTTCTTCGTCGCCGGGTCTTTGGCAACCGCCTCGGCCAGCACCTTCGCCGTCTCGGTGCGCAGCGCCGCGATCACCGCATCGGGCAGCGGCTTGGCGATCACGCCCTGGTTCTTGATCAGGTCTTCCATCGCCTCGGCGTTGGCCTTCTGGCACCAGCCTTCGCTGATGACGTTGCACGCGGCCGCCGCGTTCTCGACGATGGCCTGCAGATCCTTCGGCAGCTTGGCCCACGCGGCCTTGTTGATCAGCAGCTCTGACACCGTCGCGCTCTCGTGCCAACCGGTCGTGTAGTAGAACTTGGCCGCCTTGTGCAGACCCAGGCGCCGGTCCTGAAACGGGCCGACGAACTCGGCCGCGTCGATCACGACGCGTTCCAGCGCCGGAAAGATTTCGCCGCCGGGCAGCACCTTCACATCGACACCGAGGCTGGCGTACACCTTGCCGGCCAGGCCCGGGATGCGCATCTTCAAACCCTTGAAGTCGGCGACGCTGTTGATCTCCTTCTTGAACCAGCCCGTCATCTGCACGCCGGTGTTGCCGCAGGGCATCGCGATCATGCCGAATGGTGCATAGACCTCGTTCCACAAGTCGATGCCGCCGCCGTCGTAGAGCCAGCCGTTCATGCCCTGAAAGTTCAGGCCGAACGGCACTGCGGTGAAGTACTGCGCCGCCGCGGTCTTGCCGGTCCAGAAGTAGCTGTTGGCGTGGTTCATCTCGACGGTGCCGGCACGCACCGCGTCGAAGCCTTCGAACGCCGGGATCAGCTCGCCGGCGCCGAAGACCTGGATCTTCAGCCGGCCACCGGACATGTCGGCGATGCGTTTGGCGAGGTCGGTGGCCGAGCCCGGCCCGTCCATGTAGAACGGCGCGCCCTTGCCGTAGGCGCTGGTCATCTTCCAGTTGAAAGTGGCTTGCGCGCGGGCGAGCGCGGGTGCGGCGAGCGCAGCACCGGCGAGGCCGGCCTTGAGTGCGATACGGCGGGTACTGCTCATGGTGCGGTCCTCAGTAGGTCTTGTAGGGAAGAAACTTGCCGCTCATCGTGATGCTCACGCGGTCGCCCTTCGGGTCGGGCTCGCGTTGCATGTCCATGCGGAAATCGATCGCGCTCATGATCCCGTCGCCGAACTCCTCGTGGATC
>JANNJX010000376.1:0-3036 GCA_031396005.1 Burkholderiales bacterium | reverse complement strand
GGGGGCGAGGAATTCGGCCTGGCCTTCGGCCGGCCAGCCGAACCAGGTGCGCTCGAAGCGCCGCGCATCGGGCGCGTTGTACAGGCGCACCTCCTGCAGGAAGACGAGGTCGGCGTCGAGCGCCTCGATGCCCAGGCCGAGGTTGTGGATCTCCAGGCGCTTGCGCAGGCCGACGCCGCGCACGCCCTTGTGGATGTTGTACGTGGCCACGCGCAGCCGCGAATCGTCGGCGGCAACCGGTGGCAGTTGGCTGTGCAGGGGGCGGCGGATCATGCGCGGGCCGCCGCCGCCGGGCCGCCCCAAGGCGCCGGCGGTCCCCTCAGGGGACGCGAACGAAGTGAGCTAGGGGCCATCGTTCTCAAACCTCGGCAGCATCAGCACAGCCTCGGCGTTGCTCGGCGAGAAGCAGCGGTCTGCCGCCTCGCGCCACGGCAACCAGACATGGGCGACGTGTTCACGCGGTGCCAGCCGCACCGGCGTACCCGCGGGCACCGTGAGGCCGAACACATGCTCGGTGTTGTGCGTCACGCCGGGCGCATAGCGGTGGCGCCAGACCGGGTAGATCTCGTAGACGTTCTGCAAGCCCCAATCGCGCAGCGCGGTGCGCGGCACCGCAGCGCTGCCGATCGTGATCGACGTTTCTTCGGCGACCTCGCGCTCGCAGGTCAGCGCCAGCGGCTCGTCGACGCTGTCCTTGGAGCCGGTGACGCTTTGCCAGTAGCCGGGCTTGTCGGCGCGCTCGATCAGCAGCACGTCGAGCGCCGGCGTGTGTATGACCACGAGAACCGATTCGGGGATTTTGGGCGGGCGCGGCGACAACAGGTTCACAGCCCGCATTCTGGCCTGCGCAAGCGCTGCCGCTTCGGCGCAGCGATCAAGCCAGGGTCGGCGTTGGTGCGGGACCGCGCTCGAAGCGAACCTTCATGCGCAGGAAACGCGATTCGAAGAAACGGTAGGAAAGCGCGGCGATGACGATCGACAGCAGCAGCGTGGCAAAGAAGAACGAGGCCGCACCGAGCTCGACCCCGGCGAAGGCGAAGGCCTTGACGACGAAGTTCTTGCACAGCATGTGCAGCAGGTACAGGCCGTAGCTGATCGTGCCCAGGTAGACCAGGATCGGCCACTGCAGCAGCGGCGCCAGCGCATGGTCCTCGCGCATGCAGCAGGCGACGACGACCATCGCCAGCGCCACGTGGGCCGCGAACCAGGGAAAGCCCGGCGCCACGGCCACGATCAGCGCCAGCAGCAACCACAGCAGGCTGTGCCAGCGGCTGCCAGCCAGCCAGGGCCGACAACGCGCATATGCGGCGGGATCGTGCAGCAGCAGCGCCGCGGCCACGCCGACGACGATCGCCAGCGGGATGTTGTGGACGACGTCGAGCACGGTCTGCGCGGCGCGCGACGCCGGCAGCCAGCGTGGCAGCAGCACGTCGAGCAGCGCGATCGCCACCACCGCGCCCACCGCAACGGCCAGCGCCCGGGCGCGCCCGCCCAGGCGCTTCATCAGCGGCGGCCAGACCAGGTAGAACTGCTCCTCCGCGGCCAGTGACCAGGAGAAATAAAAGATGACGCGGCCGTCGAGGGCGACGAACCAGTTCGAGGTGTAGGTGGCGAAGTAAGTCAGGTTGGAAAAGAAGTCCTGCCCGACCTTCGAATGGCGCTCCAGCGCGAAGACGAGCACGACATAGATCAACAGCACCGCGTAGTACAGCGGAAAGATGCGCAGCGCTCGCCGGACGTAGAACGCGCGCAGATCGATCACGCCGTGGCGGTCGTGCTCACGCAGCAGCAGCGTCGTGATCAGGAAGCCGCTGATGGCGAAGAACAGCGTCACGCCGTGGTGGCCGTGCTGCGCCCACTCCGACGCCACCAGGCCACCGCCGCTGTGATGCCAGATCACGGCGGCGACGCTCAAAGCGCGCAGGCCGTCGAGCGAGCCGAAGCGGTTGTTGGCGCGAAACGCGGCGTGGTCGGCAGCGGCACTTCTGGCGCGCGTGCTCTGGCCTGCAGACGGGGAGGTTTCGTTGTTCAACATCGCATGGGTTCGGCGGCGCATGCTAGCCAGCGACGACCCGCGCGCCATCCCACGAAAATGCTACTTCGTGCAGGAGTCACGGTTTCGATCGGCCGGCGCTGGGCGCCGCTGGCCCGCCGTCGATCAGATCAGACGGCGGCGCCGGTGTTGCGCAGCCGGATGTGCAGCTCGCGCAACTGGCGCTCGTCCACCGGCCCCGGCGCGTTGGTCAGCAGGTCCTGCGCGCGCTGCGTTTTCGGGAACGCGATGACGTCGCGCAGGCTCTCGGCGCCGGTCATCAGCATCACGAACCGATCCAGGCCGATGGCGATGCCGCCGTGCGGCGGCGCGCCGTACCGCAGCGCGTCGAGCAGGAAGCCGAACTTCGCCTGCGCTTCCTCGGCGTTGATCTTGAGCGCACGAAAGACCTTGCTCTGCACCTCTTCGCGGTGGATCCGCACCGAGCCGCCGCCGAGCTCGATGCCGTTCAAGACCACGTCGTAGGCCTTGGCCACACAGCGGCCGGGATCGGTTTCGAGCCAGTCCTCGTGGCCGTCTTTTGGGCTCGTGAACGGGTGGTGCACGGCGTTCCAGCGCTGTGCCGCGTCGTCGTGCTCGAACATCGGGAAGTCGATCACCCACAGTGGCTCCCAGTCGCCATGCGCCAGGCCCTTGGTCTTGCCGAACTCGCTGTGGCCGATCTTGACGCGCAAGGCGCCGATGCCGTCGTTGACGACCTTGGCCTTGTCGGCGCCGAAGAAGATCAGATCGCCGTTGCGCGCGCCGGTGCGCTTCATGATTTCGGCGATGGCAGCGTCGTGCAGATTCTTGACGATCGGGCTCTGCAAGCCGCCACGGCCGGCGCCGGCTTCGTTGACCTTGATCCACGCCAGGCCCTTGGCGCCGTAGATCTTGACGAACTCGGTGTAGGCGTCGATCTCGCCGCGGCTCATCTCGGCGCCGCCGGGAATGCGCAGCGCGACGACGCGCCCTTCGGCATGGTTGGCCGGGCCGCTGAAGAC
>JANNJX010000375.1:0-4573 GCA_031396005.1 Burkholderiales bacterium | reverse complement strand
GTTCCACTGGACGCCCAAGCTCGGCACGCACTCTCTGGTGTGGGACGAGGCGGTGAAGATCGCCGGCGCCGACGCCGACTTCCATCGCCGCGATCTCTGGGAAGCGATCGAATCGGGCGAGTACCCGGAGTGGGAACTCGGTTTGCAGCTCTTCACCGAGGAGCAGGCCGAAAGCTTCAGCTTCGACGTGCTCGACGCGACCAAGCTGATTCCCGAGGAGCTGGTGCCGCTGACGCCGGTGGGTCGCATGGTGCTCGACCGCAACCCGGACAACTTCTTTGCCGAGACCGAGCAGGTGGCGTTCGGCACCGGGCATATCGTGCCGGGCATCGACTTCAGCAACGACCCGCTGCTGGCGGGCCGCCATCACTCCTACCTCGACACGCAGTTGTCGCGCCTGGGAGGCCCCAACTTCCACGAGATTCCGATCAACTCGCCGATCTCGCCGGTGGCCAACAACCAACGCGACGGCATCCACCGTCAGGCGATCCACCGCGGACGCGTCGCTTACGAGCCCAACTCGCTGGCGGGGGGCTGCCCGTTCCAGGCCGGCGTGCGCGGCTTCGTATCGTTCCCGCAACCGATCGACGACGACAAGGTGCGCGGCAAGCCGGAGAAGTTCGCCGACCACTACACGCAGGCTCGGCTGTTCTTCAACAGCCAGACCGCCGTCGAGAAGGCGCACATGATCGCGGCCTTCCGCTTCGAGCTGAGCAAGCTGACGGTGCCGGCGATTCGCGAACGCATGCTGTCGTCGCTGGCCAACGTGTCGGACGAACTGGTCGGCGCGATCGCCGCTGGGTTGGGCATGGACGTGCCCAAAGCGATGCCGCGTGCGCTCGAGACGGAGGTGACGCCGGAGCTGGAGACCGCGCCGTCGCTGTCGTTGATGGCGCGTCCCGGAGACGGCGGCATTCGCACGCGAAAGATCGCCATCCTGGTGGCTGACGGTGTGATCGGCAAATCGGTGGCAGCCGCGCAGAAGGCGCTCCTCGATGCCGGTGCGGTGCCGAAGGTGATTGCACCGCGGCTGGGCAGCGTCAAGACGGCCGACGGAGCCGAGCTGCAGGCTGACGGCACGCTCGAGAACTCGGCACCGGTGTTGTTCGACGCGGTGGTGCTGGCCGACGGCGATGCTTCGGTCAAGCGCCTGACCGCACTCGGTCAGGCGATGGAGTTCGTCGTCAACCAGGCCCGCCATTGCAAGACGATCCTGGCGCTCGGTGCGGCCGAAAAGCTGCTGCAGAAAGCGGGCGTGTCGCCGCTGCTGCCGTCAGGCGAGCCCGACCCGGGTGTGATCGTCGGTGACCATGCTGCCATCGGGCGTTTCATTGAAGCCGTGGGCCGGCATCGCCACCCCGAGCGCGATACCGATCCGCCTGCAGTCTGAGGTCTGAGAACGGCGCAACGGGTCAGGTCTTTCGACCTGACCCGTTGTTTCGACGCAGCGCCGGAAATGCTCAGGGCAACGTCTTCTGTGACTCTTACGAGCGGTGCAGTTGCCCGTCTTGCACCTTGACACGGTCGCCGACGCGCAGATCGTCGATGCGCTCGTAATCGAAGCGCGCCTCGCGGCCGTTGTCCAGGCGCACGCTGACGCGGTAGACCTCGTCGTCCTTCTTCCTGCGGCGCTCGACCTGGTTGCCGACCACGGCGCCGCCGACCGCGCCGATGACGGTGGCCGCGCTGCGTCCACTGCCGTCGCCGACCTGGTTGCCGAGCACGCCGCCGATGACCGCGCCGAGGATGGCGCCGCCGCCCGAGCTGCGCGACGACACCGGCACCAGTTCTATGTCGCTGACCCTGCCGTAGGTCGCGGCGTTGCTGCAGCGGTCGGCCGGTTCGAACACCCGGTCGTCACGGCGGTCGGCACGCCGGTCGTTCGAAGAACAGGCACTGATCGCTGCGAGTGCGGACAGGGAGCAGACAACTGCAAAGTGGCGCGGGATCATGGAGTCACCTTGGATCATGGTTTAGGGGCCTTCACTGTCGGCCGCGGATGCTGCCGCTCGCATCGGCGATGGGCTCGTTGCGAGCTCGGCGGCGGCGCGGCGACGGCGTAGGCGGTTGACTACGCGAGCGTGCAGCTCTTAGAGCCAGTACTCCCAGGCCTGCGCAAACAGCTCCTTGATGCGCAGGTCGATGGCGCGCTGTCGCCACGTGTCGAGTGTGATCGGTTGCGACTCGGCGAGGTCCTTGTCGAACAAGGCCTGCAACTGGCGGCCGAAGTCGGCGCCGAGGACCACCGCATTCAACTCGTGGTTGTGCAGGAAGCTGCGCCAGTCGAGGTTGGTCGAGCCGACGGTCGCCCAGACGCCGTCGATCAGCGCCGACTTCGAATGCAGGATCACGCCGCGCCGCTCGTGGATTTTCACCCCGGCACGCAGCAGCCGCGCGTAGTGGCGCCGCCCGGCATGAAAGACCAGCCACGAGTCGGTCTGGCCGGGCAGGATCAACGTCACCTCGACGCCGCGCTGCGCCGCCGACGTCAGCGCGTCGAGAAACTGCGGGTCGGGCACGAAGTAGGCGTTGGTGATGCGCACGCTGGTCTCGGCACTGGCGATGGCCGACAGCAAGGTGGTGTAGATCGGGCTGTGCGGCTCTTCGGGCGAGCTGCCGATGGCGCGCACGACCTGCGGGCCAACGTGGCGCAGCGGCGGAAAGTAGTTCTTCGGCGCCAGCGGCGGGCCCTTCTGCTTCGCCCAGGTGTCGATGAACATCTTTTGCAGATCGGCCACCACCGGGCCCTGCAACTGCAGATGGGTGTCGCGCCAAGCCGGGCCGTCGGGGCGGTTGCGCGAACGCTGGCTGAACGAGCCGCCGGAGTAGACGCTGCTGATGTTGATGCCGCCGAGGAACGCGGTGCGGCCGTCGACGATCAGCAGCTTGCGGTGGTCGCGCTGGTTCAGCTCCCAGGTCTTGCGCGCGGCCAGCGGATTGATCGGGTTGAATTCGAGCACGCGGATGCCGCTGTCGGCCAGGCGCTGAAAAAACGCCGCCGGTGTGCCGATCGTGCCGACGCTGTCGCGGATCAGGTTGACCTGCACGCCTTGCTGCTGCTTGGCAATCAATGCTTCTGCGAAGCGCTGGCCGACCTCGTCGTCTTCGAGGATGTACGTCTCGAGGTTGATGTGGTCCTGCGCCGCGGCGATCGCCCCGATCATCGCCCGGTAGGTTGCCGGTCCGTCTTCGAGCAGGCGCACGTCGTTGCCGGTGGTCAGCGGGCTGCCGGCCACGGCTTCCTCGACGGCCAGGTGGCGCGCGAAGATGTCGGTCGGCTTGCCGCCGGCCTGCAGGCGCTCGAGCACTGCCTTGCTCTGTGCGGCCGACAGCGGCCCGCGCGCGCCTTCCATCTGCAGCGAGCCCGACGGCTTGCGCAGCGCCATATCGGGCACCAACGTCGGCAGGCTGCCGCAGCCGACGAGTGCACAGACCGCGATCAGGCACAAGCCCCTGACCAGGGACCCGATAGCGGTCTGAAGTTGATGCGTCATGAAGTCCCCATCGTCACGATGGTGTTGACCTTATCTCGCGGTCTGAGCGAGATCGGTACGGCCAGACGGCCGGCCGCGCCTGAATGCGGCAATAGAGCGCAGGCGAGGCCCGCGCGTGCTGGCTGCAAAAATGGATCACCTGTATGCGGGGGGTCACTGTCGTTGATTGCGTCTTCAGGCATACCGACTGCCTACGACCAAGTTGCATGGCCCATCGGTACGTTTAGCGGGTCGTGGTTTCCTTCAGCCCCAATATCGAGAAACCATCATGAAACTCAGCCCTTTCCTGAAACTGTGCGTGGCCGCATCGGCCTTCGCTGCCGGCGCGCCTCACGCCAACCATCCGGTGTATGTCGAAGGCAATTGCCCCACGGCACCCACCACGGGTCTCGTTGCGCCCGGCACTTGCGGTGACTACGACGGCGACGGTCGCGTCGGTGTGGCCGAAGACAACGACGGGGTCGACCGTGTGTTCGGCACGATCGGCGCGGCCCTGGCTGCGCCGGGCGTGAACCAGAACGGCCGGGTGATCATCGTCACGTCGGGCATCTTTGCCGAAGTCGTGACCATCACGACCACGACCGGCAACGTCACTCTCGAAGCTGTCCCCGGTGTTGAAGCCAATATCGACGCCGTCTTGCAAGGCGACCCCGGCAACGTGGCCCGGCAGTTGCGGCCCGGCATCATCGTCGACGCGGCGGAGAACACGCGGGTGACGCTGCGCAACCTCGTCAGTCGCAACTGGACCGTTGGCATCGCGGTGATGGGCAGCTCGCACGTCACCATCGAGAACTGCCGCGTCGAGAACAATCTCAACTACGGCATCCAGGCCACCGGCTCGTCGCAGGTGAAGATCGACATGTGCTCGGTCACGGCCAACGGCTTCAGGAGCGACGGCGCGACGGGCGCGCTCGACGGCCCCGCCAACGCGGCGCCCGGTGGCGGCATCGACTTCGACGAAAACTCGCGAGGCGCCGTTTACCGCAGCAACGTCAGCGGCAATCTGGACGCCGGCATCTCCGGCCGGCGCGTCATTCAACGCGACAACTACCTGTTCGACAACAAGGGCGACCCGCAGG
>JANNJX010000459.1:0-1584 GCA_031396005.1 Burkholderiales bacterium | reverse complement strand
ACTTCGCATTCGTTGCCGTCGGAGTAGCACTGCACGCGCAGTTCCTGGGCCAGAGCGGGGGCCGCGGCGAAAGCAGCGGCGAGCATCAGGGCCGAGCGGGTCTTCGTCATCATCGTTGTCTCCTTCAGGGGGATCGTGAGGAATGTTCACACAGCCGCGTGACGGCTTCAACAAGGAAAACCATCGGGCCGGCGGCATTAGCATCGCACCGCGGCCACGCCGCGCAGAGAGGATGCCGATGATCGACATGCGCGACCCCGCGTTCCGCGAAGACCCGTACCCACTGCTGCGCGCGCTGCGCGAGCGCAGCCGCATCGAGCGCGACGTGATCGGCGTCTGGCTCGTCGGCCACCATGCCGACGTCAACGCCGGCCTGCGCGACAACGAGCTGAGCCGCGAACCATGGCGCTTGCCGGCCTGGGAGAGGCTGCGCCCCTACGTCGCTGACTCGACGCTCGAGCGCACCACGTTGCAGTGGATGCTGATGAACGATCCGCCGAAGCACACGCGCTTGCGCCGCCTCGTCAACGGCGCCTTCAAGCCGCCGGTGATCGCAGCGCTGCGCCAGCGCATCGGTCAGATCGCCGACGAGCTGATCGCCACCTTGCCCGCGCCGGGCTCCGATGAACCCTTCGACCTGATGACCGGGCTGGCGCAGCCGCTGCCGGTGTGCGTCATCTGCGACGTGCTCGGCCTGCCGGCGGCCGACTTCGCGAAGACCAAGGCCTGGTCCGACACGCTGGCGCTGATCGTCGAGCCGGTCACGCGCAAGGCCTGGCGTCAGAGCGCGGCGGCCGCCGGCGACGAGATGGTGGCCTACCTGCGCGAGCATGTCGCGCACCACCGCGCCGCGCCGCGCGACGACCTGCTCGGTGCGCTGATCCGCGCGCAGGACGACGGCGACGGCGCGCTCAGCGACGACGAGCTGCTCGGCAACCTGGTGCTGCTGTTCATCGCCGGCCACGAGACCACGACCAACCTGATCGGCAACGGCGCGCTGGCGCTGCTGCGCCACGCCGACGCGCTGGCGCAGTTGCGCAGTGATCCGCAGGCGCTGCTGCCCGGCGCCGTCGCCGAGATGCTGCGCTTCGAAAGCTCGGTCAACATGGTGCCGCGGCACACGGTGCAGCCGTACGCCGTCGGCGACACGGTGGTGCCGCCCGGCGAGGTGCTGTTCTTCATGCTCGGCGCGGCCAACCGCGATCCGGCCGTATTCGCCGAGCCCGACCGCTTCGACATCACGCGCTCACCGAACCCGCACCTGGCCTTCGGCGCCGGCATCCACTACTGCGTCGGCGCACCGCTTGCGCGGCTCGAAGGCGAGATCGCGTTTGCGCGGTTGCTGGCGCGCTACCCGACGCTCGGCTGCGCCGACGAGACGCCGCAGTGGCGGCCGCTGATCAATCTGCGTGGGCTGGAGCGGCTGACGCTGCGCGCGGCGTAGCGGCGGCGCTCAATCGCCCGTCGGCGCGATCTTGAAATCGAGGATTGCCGGATGCGCCTCCAGCGCATCGGCCAGGCGCGACGCCGCCTTGCGGTCCTTGGTGCGCATCACCATGCCGTGGCGTTTGATGCCGCCTTCGC
>JANNJX010000453.1:0-2932 GCA_031396005.1 Burkholderiales bacterium | reverse complement strand
ACAACGGCCGGGGCTTCGACGCCGACCGCGTGCGCGGCAGCGCGCAGGGGCTGGTCGGCATGCGCTACCGCGTGCAGGCCGAAGCAGGCGAGCTGACGGTGCAGACCGCACCCGGGCAGGGCACGCTGATCTGCGCCCGCGTGCCGCTGCGGTGTGCCGCGCCGGCGGCGATGCCGGTAAAGCCGAACAGCGCAGCGATCAGCGCGATGACGAAGAAGACGACGGCGTAGTGAAGCATGGGGTCTCTCCTGGTGGTGGTCGCAACGCCTGACGCTGCGATGCACTGAGTTTGGCCGTCGGTGCCGCACCGCTGCATCGGGCACCGCGCCGCGCGCGTGTCGGACAGCGCCGACTTCAGGTCATGGCGGTGCGCGGCTGGGGGCTGGCCGGCACCACGGCGCTGACGGTCGTGCCGTGACCGGGCGACGAGCTCACCTGGAGCCGTCCGCCGCGCGCCTGCACGCGGTAGCGCATGCCGACCAGCCCCTGCGCGCTGCCGCGCACGCGGTCGGCGTCGAAGCCCCGGCCGTTGTCGCGCACGGTGGCGATGATCTGGTCGCCCTCGCGCACCATGCGCACGTTGACCTCGTCGGCGTCGGCGTATTTGGCGACGTTGGTCAGCGATTCCTGGACCATGCGGTAGAGCGTGATCTCGGCGGCCTCGTCGAGCTGGAACGGCTCGATGTCGGTGTTGATCTTCAGCTCCGCGCGCTGGCCGAGTTCGGTGGCGAGGATTTCGACTGCCGCTTTCAGGCCGAGGTTGGACAGCGACGACGGGCGCAGGTCTTCGATGATGCGGCGCTTCAGGCCGATGCCGTCGTTGAGCGTGGTCGTGAGGTGGGCCAGGCGCTCGTCGATGTCGGGGCTCTGCACGGCCACCAGGCTGCGCTTCAGACGCGCCGCGTCGAGCTTGGCCGCCGTCAGCAGCGCGCCGAGCTCGTCGTGCAACTCACGGGCGATGCGGCCGCGCTCGTCCTCGCGCGCGGTCTGCAGGTCTTCGGCCAGCCGCGTCAGCTCGGCGGTCCGGTGCTGCACCTCGGCTTCGAGATGATCGCGTTCGACCTGCAGCTCGCCGGCGTGGCGGCGCTGCGCGGCGTCGAGCGTGGCGCTTTGGCGCAGGAACATCACCAGCGCCAGCAGCGACAGCGCGACCATCGTCGCCACGCCGATGCGCGACAGGCGCAGCGTCGAGAAAACCTCCTGGCGCTCGACTTTGATGCGCTGCGACTCCAGCGCCCACAAGCGCTCCGACGCCGAGCGGATGCGTCTCATATGGTCCTTGCCGACGTCGGAATCGAGCAGCTCGCGCCACGCCTCCTGGCGGCCCTGGCTGTGCAGCGCGAGCGTGGACTCGATCTCGGCGAGCTTGCCAGCGGTGTTGGCCTTGATCTCCTCGACCGTCGGCCCGGCAACGGCATCGCCCGCGTAATAGCGTTCGAGCCAGGTCAGCGACTCACCAGCGGTGCCGAGCGCGTCGCGGTAAGGCTGCAAGTACGAGTCGCGGCCGGTCAGCAGATAACCGCGTTGCCCGCTCTCGACCTCGGTCACGCTGCGCCAGAGGGCGGCGATGTTCTCCCGCGCGTTGGCACGCTCACCCAGGCTGACCAGCGCCGCGTTCGAGCGCTGGTACGTCGTCTCGTTGATCACCAGCGCCAGAAGCGCCGCCAGCGCAGCCAGCGGCAGCACAAAGGCGCTGCGCTGCCAGCGGCTGAAGACGCTGGCCAGCGTCACGTCAATGCGCCAGGGCCCGTGTCACTGGCACCGTTCGACAGGTTCGCGCAATACGTCACCAGATCGTCGAGTTCATTGGATTTGTCGAAGACGCGGTCGGCGCCGAGTTCGAGGCACTTCGTGCGCATCTCGTGCGTGGCGTAATTGGTCAACACGACACGCTTGCCCGGCAGGTTGCGCTGTGCGGCGCGTTTCAGCACGCCCAGACCGGAGCCGGCCTTGAGGAAGACATCGATGATCACCAGATCGACATCGCAGCCTTCGGCCGTCAACCACGTCACAGCGCCTTCTTCATCGGGGGCCGAACCCACGACACGAACCGGCGCCAGCTCTTCGAGCGTGGCCACCAGGTTGTCGAGAATGATCGGGCTGTCTTCGACGATGAAGGTCTTCACAGGAAGCATAAAAAACGGACTATGAAGGACCGTAGTGTGCGTGCATGGCAGCGTGGATGATGTCTGTGAAACAGAGAGACGAGTGTAGGAAAGTTCCTACACCCGGGCGACGTTTGGAAAACCTGGCCGCCTCAGCAGCGGTTCACGATGTCGTTTTTCACACCCGGGATGCCGGAGACAGACCGGGGCAGGGTCCTCGGTTGGTCGTGAGTGAAGTTAGGGCGGCTGCCTCGGCCGAGGCCTGAGGGCCCGGCTGCATCAGTGCTTGGCGTCGGCGTCGAACCAGCGCTCGGTGGCGCTGCGCTCCCAAGCGGCGACTTGCTTCTCGGCTTCGTCTTTGGCAATGCCGTAGCGCTCCTGGATCTTTCCGGCGAGTTGCTCGCGGCGGCCGCCGACAACGTCGAAATCGTCGTCGGTGAGCTTGCCCCACTGCTCCTGCACCTTGCCCTTGACTTGCTTCCAGTTGCCTTCAATCCGATTCCAGTCCATGTCGGTCTCCTTGAAGTGAGGTGCTGTCAATCTAAGAGCGGCGATTGCGGCGGTCTGTCGGACTGCTCGCCTGCGCGGCGTAGGACAAATGGTGACGCCTCACGGCCTGGGACAAGACCTCAAGGCGCGCTGCGCGTGTCCAACGCCACCTGTTCGTGCAGCGCGAAGTCGCTGCGGCCGGGCTCGAGATTCCAGCGCTCGATGTGCCAGCGCGACGGCGCGATGCGGCGCAGCCGGTTGACCGAGTGCGGCCACGGCGCGCGCAGGCGGTGCGAGACCGCGGTGCCGGCTTGCGCCACCCACAGCCGCGCCGGGCC
>JANNJX010000406.1:0-2776 GCA_031396005.1 Burkholderiales bacterium | reverse complement strand
CGATCGGCGCGGCATGGCGTCGTCGCTGTGGGCCTTCGTCGGCAGCGTCTTCAACGGCCTCGTCGCCGGCGTCATCTCGCCGCTGGTGATGCACTCGACGCTGCTGCTGGCGCTGACGTCGGCGGGGTTCTTGGTGATCGGCCTGGCGTCGTGGCACTGGGTCAAGAACCGCGTGCCTTGATGGCCCGTGCGTCGTCGTCAGGCCTCGTCGTCCAGCGCCCGCGCCGCGCCGAGCAACGCCGGCGCCGGCGCCGTGATCACCCACACCGGCACGGCCTCGACGTACGAACGAAAGCGCCCCTTGTCATCGAAGCGCGTACGAAACGGCAGCGTCGCGAACCGCTCGCCCAGGCGCGGCACGATGCCGCCGCCGATGAACACACCGCCGCGCGCACCCAGCGTCAGCGCCAGGTTGCCGGCCACGGTGCCCAGCAGCGCGGCAAAGGTCTGCACCGCCTCTTCGCACTGGGCGTCGTGCCCAGCCGCGCCGGGCTGACTGCGCGCCAACACTTGCGCCGGTTGCAGCGCCTCGGTTGGCTCGCCGTCGAGCACGCAGATCGCTTCGTACAGGTTGACCAGCCCGGGGCCTGACAGCGCACGCTCGGCCGAGGCATGGCCGAAGCGCTCACGCAGCAGCGCCAGCAGCGACGCTTCGCGCGCGGTGCAGGCAGCGAGCGTGACATGCCCGCCTTCGCCGGCGATGACGCGCCAGCCGCCGCTGCCATCGCCGACCAGGCCCGACACGCCCAGGCCGGTGCCGGGGCCGATCACGGCCAGCGCCGCGCCTGGCACCGCCGCACCGCCGCCCACGGCCCGCAAGTCGGCCGCTGTCAGCACCGGCACCGCATGTGCCAGCGCCTCGAAATCGTTGAGCACACGCACCCGCGCCGCGCCCAGGCGGGCGCGCAAGGCGTCGATCGAAAAAGACCAGGGGTGGTTGGTCATGCTCACCGTGTCGCCGCTGACGGCGGTGGCAATGCCGAAGGCGATGTCGCGCGGCTGCGGCAGCGCCTGCTGCTGCAGGTAGGCGCCGATGCAGTCGCCGATCGACGCGTGATCGCGCGCCGCCAGCGTGCTCACGTGCGACAGCGGCTGACCGGCAGCCGCTTGCCAGGCCCAACGCGCGTTGGTGCCTCCCACGTCACCCAGCAGCCTGGGAAAACCTTTGGGGGGGCTCACGATCGCACGCAAAACGCAATCAGTCGGGCACGTGCAGCGTCTTGTGCTCGAAGCCGATGCGATCGCCTGCGGCCGGCGTGTCGCTCCACGCCGGCACGTTGGCCGCGGTGATCGGCGGCGCGCCGGTGCCGCGCGGCACGGTGCGCACCACCTGCGACGGCGGCAGCGCCGCGCCCTGCGTCAGGTGCGCGTGCATCGTGTTGAGCGCGCGGACCAAGTACACGTGCAACGGCACATAGCGCTCGGGGTAGCCGGGGAACGACAGGAACGCGTCGAAGTGCTGCGCGTTCGTCACCTCGACGTAGCGCGTGTCGCTGCTGCGGCCGCGGCCTTCTGACAGCTTGTGCATGCCGTAGTAGGCGCGCGAAGCATGGTTGACCGGGATCAGCGTGTCGGCGCGGCCGTGCACGATCAGCGTCGGCTTGCCGCGCAACTTGCCGTCCAACAGCACGTCGTCGACGTTGCGTTGCACGCGCCGCGCCAGCTTGTCGCTGCCGGTGACGAGCGCGCGCTGGCACAGCGCACCGTCGAGCGCGAGGTCGAGCGCGCCGGTGGAGGGCGAGGCGGCGAACAGGTCGCGCTTGCCGGCGCCGGGCGTGGCGCTGTTGGCGGCGTCGTTGTAGACCAGGTTGATGCCGATCGTCGGTGGCACGCCGCTGCCGTTGGCAAAGCTGCCAGCCTGCGCCGCGGCCGACAGCGCGATTGGATCGCCGGTGGCATTGGTCGCTGCCAGGCTGAAGCCGCACAGGTTGTCGGCGACGCTGGCGCGCGCGTAGCTGTTGCTGTAGGTGACCGCGATCGCCGGCGTGGCGAAGGCGTAGTGCGAGAGCTGCAGCGCGTCGCTGTCGGCCAGCCAGCCGTAGGCGCGCAGCTGGGCGCGGGCGTCGGACGACTGCTCGGCCGTCGTCGCGCCGCGGACCAAGCCTTTGGCAGCCAGGCTGGCACAGCGCGTGGCGCCTTGCGAGATGGCGCTCGGCGCCAGCAAGGCGACGAAGGCGTAGCCGGCGCTGTCGGTCGCGGCCAGCGAGGCCGCCGCGCAGGGCTGCAGCAGCGTGGCAACGCCGAAGTAATCCATCAGTGGCTTGCCGATGTTGGTCTGCTCCACCCCGCCTTGCACGATGCGAAGGTGCTTGACGCTGCGCGGCTGCGCGTTGGGCTCGGTCACGGCCACGCCGTCGATCAGGCCGTTCACGTCCTGCTCGGCGGCGGCCAGCGCCGCGGCGCCGCCGTTGGAGATGCCCGAGGCGATGACGAGCGTGTTCTTGCGGTCGAGCACGACGCGCTTGCGACCTGCGGCGCCCGCGCGGCCGTACTGCTCGTTCAACATGTAGAAGGCGAAGCGGATCGCCTGCAGCGTGTTGCGGCCCCAGTCGGCTTCCGGGTTGGCTTGCGAATGCGCATGCTTGTAGGCGATGCGGTTCGGCGTGGCGGCGTTGAACGCGGCGCGTTCGGCGTCGCCGAGTGCGGCGGTGAAGTGCGAGGCTGCGCCGGCCGCGCCCGCCTCGGCGCGGATGCCGTCGATCAGGCCGACGGTGTTCGTCGTCAGGTCGTGCAGGCCGTTGCCGGTGCCCTTGTCGGTGTAGGCCACCGCGCAGCC
>JANNJX010000395.1:0-1549 GCA_031396005.1 Burkholderiales bacterium | reverse complement strand
CCCGGTGGCCGGCGAGGTCGACATCGTCATCGCGTCGGAATTGATGGAAGCGGGACGCGCGTTGCAGCGCGGCCTGGTGACGCCGCAGCGCACCACGTTCATCGCCTCGACCCACCGTGTGTATTCGATGACCGAGCGCACGGCGATGGGGGACGGCCGCGTCGATGGCGACAAGCTGCTCGCCGGCGCTGCGGCCGCCGCGCGCCGCTTCATCCATGCCGACTTCGCGCGCCTGGCCGACGCGTCGGCCAGCCTGATCAGCCCGGCGCTGTACGGCGCACTGGCAGCCAGCGATGCTCTGCCCTTCGGCCGGGCCTCGTTCGAGGCCACGATCGAACGCGGCGGCGTGGGCGTCAAGGCGAGCCTCGCGGCCTTTGCCAGCGGGTTTGCGGCGGCACACGCATGCCTCGCGTCACCGGACCCCGCCCGGCCACCGGCCGCGCCGGCGGCGGCGGTGCCGGCCCTGGGGCCGCGGCTGGCACACCTGGGCCAGTTGATCGACGCGCAGTTCGCGCGCCGGCACCACGCCACGCTGAGCGCCGGTGTGCTGCGCGCCGCCGACTACCAAGACGTCGACTACGCCGCCAGCTACCTCGCGCGCCTGTCGCCGCTGGCCGCCACGCTGCCGGCCGATGCGGCGCTCGGCGGTGAACTGCTCGACGAAACTGCGCGCCACCTGGCGCTGTGGATGACGTTCGAAGACACGGTGCGGGTGGCCGACCTGAAGACCCGGCGCTCGCGCTTCGAGCGCGTCGTCGGCGAGGTTCGGCTGGCCGATTCGCAGCACCTGGGCATCCATGAATTCCTGCATCCTCGCGTCGAGGAGATTGCCGACACCCTGCCCGCCGGGCTCGGGCAGTGGCTGCTGGCCACGCCCTGGGCACGTGCGCTGGTCGCACGATTCACGCGACGCGGCCGGGTCGTGCAGACCAGTTCGGTGCGAGGCTTCCTCTTGCTCTACGCAGTGGCTGCGCTTCGACCGATGCGCCGGCGTTCACTGCGCTTTGCTGTCGAGCAACGGCGCATTGACGACTGGTTGGCCACCATCCTGCGCCTGGCGCCAGCGCGGCCTGCCCTGGCGCTCGAGGTGGCGCGGGCGCAGCGCCTGGTCAAAGGCTATGGCCAGACGCATGAGCGCGGCTGGCGCAGCTTCGAGCGCGTGATGGGACAGGTGCCGGCATTGCAGGGCTCGGCGCAGGGCGCGCAGCAGCTCCAGGCCTTGATGCGGGCTGCGCTGGCCGACGATACGGGCCGGGCGTTGGACGAGATGCTGGCCGGCCTGCACATGCCGGGCGAGCAAGCAGGACAGCCTTCTTTCCCTCATTGACGAGAGGCGACGCGCACTTGACCATCCAGTCCCCCCGAGGAGACATACCATGAGCCACCGATTCTTCAAAACCGCCGCCGCTGTCCTGGCGCTTGCCAGTTGCACGGCCGCTGCCCATGCCCAGGAAGTGACGCTGCGCCTGGTCAGTGCCTTTGCCGAGAACGGCATCTACGTGCAGCGCCTGCTGCCCTGGGTGCAGAAGGTCAACGCCGAAGGCAAGGG
>JANNJX010000369.1:0-7638 GCA_031396005.1 Burkholderiales bacterium | reverse complement strand
AGGTGCTCGTGCAGAACCGCGTCTCCCAGGCGCAGCCGAAGCTTCCGGAGGAAGTCCGCCGGCTGGGCGTCACCACGACCAAGCAATCGCCCGACCTGACCCTTGTGGTCCACCTCGTCTCGCCAACCGGCCGTTACGACGACCCCGGCACCGAGCAGCGCTCCGGCGATCAATGCGCTGCCGATCATGAACAGCGCGTTCAGGATGTTGTTGGCGGCGATGATGCGCGCGCGGTGCGTCGGCGCGCTGCGCAGCTGGATCAGCGCGTACATCGGCACCGAGAACAGTCCGGCGAAGAGCGACATCAGGCCGAGGTCGATCATCACCCGCCAGTGCGCGCCGAGTGCGAGGAATTGCGACAGGCTCATCGTGGGCGACGGGGGCAGGCCGCGCGAGGCCAAATACAGGTCGATCGCAAACACCGTCATGCCGATCGCGCCGAGCGGCACGAGGCCGATCTCGACATGTCGCCGGCTCAGCACCTCGCACAGCAGCGAGCCGGTGCCGATGCCGAGCGAGAAGACGACCAGCAGCAGCGACGCCACCTGCTCGTTGCCGTGCAGCACGTCTTTGGCGAAGGCCGGAAAACTCGACAAGAACACCGAGCCGAAGAACCACAACCACGAGATGCCGAGCAGCGAACGGAAGACGACGCGGTTGCCATGCGCCAGCCTCAGGTTGCGCATCGTCTCCGTCACCGGGTTCCAGTTGATGGCAAGCGTTGGGTCGGTGGCCGGCGACGCGGGCACGAGCTGCGCCGTCGCGCGGCCGAGCAGCGCCAACGCCAGGCACGCCATCGCCACCTGGTGCGCACCGACCTCGGGCACGGCGATCAGCACACCGCCGACGACATTGCCGAGCAGGATGGCGACGAAGGTGCCCATCTCGACCATGCCGTTGCCGCCCGTGAGTTCACGCTCGGAGAGATGCTGCGGCAGGTAGGCGAACTTCACCGGGCCGAACAGCGTCGAGTGCAGACCGAGCAGGACCACGCAGGCCAGCAGCGCGATCACGTTCTGCGCGTAAAGGCCCCACGCCGCGAGCAGCATGATGCCGATTTCGAGCGTCTTGACGAAGCGGATCAGCGTCGTCTTCTCGTACTTGTCGGCGAGCTGCCCCGAGGTGGCGGAGAACAGCAGGTACGGCAGCACGAACAGCGCGCCGATCACCAGGCCGGCTTGCGACGCCGGCAGCCACGACACCGTGAGTTGATACGTCACCAGCACGGTGAACGCGAACTTGAAGAGGTTGTCGTTGGCTGCGCCGAGGAACTGCGTCCAGAAGAACGGTGCGAAGCGGCGCTGGCGCAGCAGCGCGAACTGGCTGCTGTGCTGTGCTTTTGTGTGGTCGCTCATGGCGGTGTCCCTCTCTTTCGCATTCTCAGCGAACGATGACGGCCGCCTCGCCGAGGCCGCTGCGTTGCAGCCAGATGAACACCGAGTCCACCGTCACGGTGTCGATGCGGTCGGAGAAGCGTTTCGCGTTCGGGTGGTCGTCGAACTCGATGTTGGCGCTTGTCAAACGTCCGCCCAGACGCGTCAGCGGGTCGATGCGCAGGGCGGTCGGCTCGTAGCCGCGCAGTTGCAGCCACGCTTGCGCGCGCGGGCGATTCGTTGCGCCGGCATCCATCGCGCCGGCCAGCGTTTCGAGCGCCCATTGGTTGCTCTGCTGGTAGCGCGCCGCCCACGGGTAGGCGACCATGCTGTAGCGCGGCTCGTGCCAGTCGTCGATGCGCGTGTCGTCGCGCAGCAGCGGCAGCAGCTTCGATTGCACGTCGGTCGCCAACTCGACGAAGGCCGCTTCGTAGCGGTGCGGCTGGTCGAGGAAGAACTCGCCGAGGCCCTGGCGGTAGAGCGCGGCGCTGGCGGTGCCGCATTGATTGAGCTTGTGGACGACTCTCCAGAACGAGCGCGGCCCGTCGCCGTTGCGGTAGGCGAAACCGAGGTGCGACCAGGTGAGGCCGTACCTCGACAGATCCTGCCCTGCGCGCGCCAGCACGACGACTTGCGCGCCGCTGGCGTCGAGCCGCGCCGCGGTGGCCGCGGCCAGCGTCATGCCGCGCACGACGTCGCCGGTCCGCGCCGGGCGGTTCTCGCAGGGCCGGCCTGCGTGCGCGCAGGTGGCGGCCGTCATTGCACTCGCCACGAGCGCCAAGGTCACGATCAGTCGATGAGGGACATTCATCGCGTGATGCGCTCGTTGTGCAGCAGTGCGCGGCCCATCTCGTTGGGGATGAAGGCGATGGCGTTGCCGGCGGCGCTGAGCACCACGCCCGACGCGAGTGCCGTGACCATCACGGCGCCGCCGACCGACAGCGCCGCGCCTTGCGCGACATGGCCGGAGAAGTGCAGCGTTGCTCGCGCGCCGTCGGACGCGCGTTCGAGCGCCCAGATTGTTCCAGTGGCCGAGGCCTGGATGCTGACGACGGTCAGCACTGCACCGGCGCCGATGATCATCGACGTCGCCGCGACCGACACCGCCACCGGCAGCATCGACAGGGCGCTGGCTTCGGAGACTTCGGTGTGCGCGCGGGCAGTGGACAGCAGCGCTGCAGTCAACGCGGCAGCCAACAGGGTCGAACGAATCTTGAACATGGTGGGCTTTCCTCAAGCGTTGACTTGCTCTTCAGCGCGACCGAGGCGCGCTTCGAGCACATCGGCTTCGTGCGCATCGCGCAGCGTCTTGGCCAGCGTGAACACCGACGAGATCAGGAACAGCCAGGCGACACCGAGGTACGCCTTGTAGGTCGGATTCACTTCCATGCGCCACAGGCCCCAGCCGGTCAGCGCCATCGCAAAAGCGAACCCGGCCCAGACGACGCTGCCCCACAGCGGCGTGTCGACCTTGTGATGCTGGTTGTCGCGGATGGTCTTCGACAGCGCGAACGCTGTTGACAAACAGAACACGTACCCCATCACCATGAACGCGCGGTCGATGTCCTGGCCGGGCAGCCAGGCCAGGCCGACCGCGCACAGCGTGGCGGCGGTGGCGAACGAGATCCAGACCTGCAACTGCCAGGCGCGCGTGTCGCGGCGGATCGGCAGGGCGGGATGACGGGTGCTTGTACTCACGGTGCTGTGCGGCTCGTCTTGTCGAGCGCGTTGTTGAACACAGCCTCATGGTCGGCGGCGCGCGCGGCGCTGTCCACCTCACTTGGCGCAGTGGCCGCCGCTGCGGCCGCGGGTATCAGCGGGCGATGCCCACTTTCGGGGGTGTGTTGAAGTGGCGGCGCGTTTCGAAGACGGCCGCCGACAGGCGTTCGTCCCCGACGCGCATGCTGCGCTTCAACACGAAGTCGAACAGCAGCGGGTTGTGTTCGCGCACCTGCAGCAGCACCGGTACGGCCTTGGCATCGAGCAGGCCGGCATCGGCCAGGCGCTGCGGCCGCGTCAGGATCGGGATGCCGGGGAGAGGGTAGTCGGAGCCGTGCAGCAGGCGCGGATGCCAGTCGTCGCGCTCGATCAGCGTGCGCGCAGTGCCCGTGCTGCGGTTGATCTGCAAGACGGCCGACACATCGCCGAGCAGCAGCGATGCATGCGCGCGCTCGTCCATCAGGCGCGCAAAGAGATTGAACGCCGGCACGCGCGGCGCAGCAGGTTTGTCGAGATCGAGCGCATGGCCGAGCGACGCGCAATGCGCCATGACGACGCGCACGCCGGCTTCGAGTGGCACGCGCGCCAGCAGCGGATTGCCGAACTCGTTGCGGCCGGCGCCGGGCACGGCCTGTTCTTCGCCGAAGTGAACGATCAGCGGCAGGCGCGTGGCGGCCAGGCGGTCGTAGAACGGCCGGCAGCGCTTGTCGCGCGGATCGATGTTCATCGCGCTCGGCAGCCACTTGATGGCCAAGGCGCCGTTGGCGATGGTTGCGTTCAGCCGTTCGAGCGCATCGGCCGCGTACGGATGGATCGAGGCGACGAAGCCGAAGCGCTCGGCATGCGCCGCGACGACCTCGCGCGCGTAGCGGTCGGGCACGTGGAAGGTGGTTGTGTCGGGCTGCACCGCGCCATCGTCGGCATGCGCGTTGTCGAAGGCGAAGAGCAGCCAACGCGCGCCGGCCGGGAAGTCGTGCGTCAGCGACAGCAGCCGGTCGACGTACGCGCGATCGATCGAACTCGCATCGCCGCCGACGCAAGCCGCGTTGAGGATGGCCTGCCGGCGCAGCACTTCGATCGGCCGCCACCATTGGCTCATGCTCGGGTGCACCGTGCAGCCCGAGCCGCTGTCGCCCGTGCCGAGCAGGTGCGCGTGCACGTCCCACAGTGCGTTCGGATCGACGCCCTCGAACGCGGCGCGCACGATGTCGTTTTGGGCGAGTGCTTGCGGCAGCTTGCCGCGGCACGGGTTGTCGATGCCCGGCAACGCGCCCTGCGCTTGCAGCGACGTGAACAGCCCGGCCACGGCCGCGGCGCCGCAGCACAGCGCGTGGCGGCGGTTGAGAAAGTAGGGTGCTTGCATGGCCACGATGGTGCGCGAGCGCAAGTCAGGCTGCCAGTAGCGTTCGTGCAGTCGCTGCTAGAGTCGCCGCGCGGTATCACGCAGCTGTACTCGACCATCGACAACAACACGCCGCCATGTCATCGACCAAAGACCTCATCGTCGCGTTGAAGGCCGAGCTCAAGGCCGCCAACATCACCTACGCCGACCTCGCCGAGCATCTGGAAATGGCGGAGTCGAGCATCAAGCGCATGTTCTCGCAAGCCGACATGCCGCTGTCGCGCATCGACGAGGTGCTGCGCGTGTTGCGCATGGATTTCGCCGACCTCGCGCGCCGCATCGCCGACGCGCAACCGCTGCGCGGCGAATTGAGCCCCGAGCAAGAGCAGGCGGTGGTCGGCGACCCGAAGCTCTTGCTGATGGCGATCTGCTGCATGTCGCACTGGACCTTCGACCAGATCGTTTCGACCTACACCTACAGCGAAGCCGAAGCGGTGTCGTATCTCTCCAAGTTGGACCGCCTGGGCGTCATCGAGCTGCGGCCGATGAACCGCTATCGCCTGCTGCTCGCCAAAACATTCCGTTGGCGGCCGAACGGTCCGGTGATGGACTACTTCCGCCACCACGTCGCCGCCGACTACTTCGACACCGGCTTCGACGGCGAAGGCGAGTTGTTGATGCTGGTCCACGGCCAGATCGGCCGCAGCCTGGCGACCGCGTTCAACGAGCGCTTGCAGCGCGTGGCGCAAG
This sequence comes from Burkholderiales bacterium, assembly GCA_031396005.1. Taxonomy (GTDB): domain Bacteria; phylum Pseudomonadota; class Gammaproteobacteria; order Burkholderiales; family Burkholderiaceae_C; genus CADEEN01. The sequence goes on along the minus strand of JANNJX010000369.1, from coordinate 2,454 downwards.
ACTTTGCGCAGCAGCATCTGGCCGATCAGAAACTCAAGGCCGATCAGAAGCGGCCGTACACGCTGCTGATCGGCATGCGCTCGTGGCTGTTCGAGGCGTTTCGGGATTTGCGGCGCGTGCCCGACGCCTAAGCTGCGCGGTTTGATTTGTTCAGGCCCGGTCCCAAGGATTGATCACCGCCAAATGGCAGCACGCGGCTCGCAAAGTCCTCTCTGAACATGGCGTCCAGCGCCTGCTCCAGTGGCACGCGCCGCTTGCCTGCCGGCAGCAGACGTGCGCCGAGCGGCATCTCGGCTTGTGTCACCGCGCTGACGAACAAGCTGTTTGCCGGTTGCGCAGCCATCCAAACCTGGACGGCTGAGTCAGGTTGCATCCGCAGCAGTTCGGACAGCATATTGGTGTCGAGCAGGACACTCATGCGCGCCGTTTAGCAGCCATCGGGCTTTTAGCCTTCGCAGCGCGCGCAGTCTTCGCGCCTTTTTCGAAGCTCGGCGGCTCGCGCACGGGCTCGCGCTGCGGGACATTCAGCGCCACATCACCCAGGCCCACAAATCGGGCACGGTTGCAAGAGGCCAGGTCTTTCGCAGGCGCCGTTGATTCGAGCAGCGCCGCGCGCAATATCTGCCGCGCTTCCTCTTCCATCGAGCGGTTTCGGCTCGCGGCACGCATGCGCAAGCTGCGCTTGAGCGACTCGTCGAGTTCACGAATGGTGAGTGGGGCCATGCGAAAAGCGCCTCGTGACCCTGCATTGCACTCAATGCATTCATTGCCAGTATCCGCGCGCGGCGGCCCTACTTCGCGTGCACGTCCAGGCGATGCGTCGCGCTCTCGAACTGCGCCAGCGCCTGCGCCAGAAACGGCAGCACCTCGCGGAGCGTTTCGGCCAGGCCGTGCGGCGGGTTGATGACGACCATCGAGCTGCCGGTCATGCCGAAGCCTTTGGCGCCGCCGCGCGCCACCGTGAGGCCCGCATTCAGCCAGCCTTTCGGCGCCGCCGCTGCGGCATTGCCCACGCGGCGCGGCAGCTCGCGCGCTTCGACGATGGCGACCTGCGGCACCCAGACCAAGATCACGGCTTGCGCGAACTGCGTCAGCGCTTCGCGGACCGCGCCGAGCGTGCGCGCGTAGTCGGTCTTCATCTCGTAGGGCGGGTCGATCAGCACGACGCCGCGGCGTGACGGCGGCGGCAACTCGTGTGGCAGCGCGGCAAAGCCGTCAGCCAGCACGACCTTGGCGTTCTTGCGTGTGGACAGATACGCGCGCAGGATTTTTTCGTCGGTCGGGTGCAGTTCGTACGCATGCAGCGGGTCCGTCGCCCGCAACAGCAGGTTCGCGATCGCCGGCGAGCCGGGGTACTGTTCCAGCGTGCGGCCGCCGTTGAAGTCGCGCACCAGCGCCACGTAATGCGCCAGCGCCGCGGGCAGGTCGTCGCGGCCCCACAGGCGCTCGATGCCGCTCGACGCTTCGGCGTTTTTCTGTGCGTAGCGGCTCTCGAGCGAGTAGCCGCCGGCGCCGGCATGCGTGTCGATGTACGAGAAAGGCTTGTCCTTGGCCGCCATGTGCACCAGCACTTGCGCCAGCACGACGTGCTTGAGCACGTCGGCGTGGTTGCCGGCATGGAAGGCGTGGCGGTAGGCGAGCATCAGTTCTTCGAAAGTCCCGTGCTGTGCAGTGTCGCCGCCAAACGTTCGGCGAAGGCGCGGTAGCCGGCCGCATTGGCGTGGATTTGATCGGCGCGCAGCTTCTCGTCGCCGAGCACCGTTGCCCAGCCGTTGGCGTGCAGCGGCAGCTTCAACTCGTCGGCGAGCCTGGCGTACAGCGGGTGGTCGGTGAGGCCCGCACCGAGCGCCGCGCCGAACGTCGGCTGCGGCACCGCGACCAACAGCACCTGCGCGCCGGCGTCACGCGCCAAGCCGATGGCGCTGCGCAACGCGGCCTCTGTTTCGGCGCTGGGCAGCCGGCGCAAGAAGTCGTTGCCGCCGGCGCTGACGATGACGAGCGCCGGCTTGTGCTCGTCCAGCAACGCCGGCAGGCGCTCCGCCGTCTGCGCAGTGGTGTTGCCCGGCACGCCGGCGTTGATCACGTTCCAGCCGGTCAGCGCAGCCAATTGCGCCGGGTAGGCGGCGGCGCTGTCGGCGCCGGTGCCAAAGGTGATCGAGTCGCCGAGTGCGAGCACCGTGCTGCCGGCTGGCAGTGCGGCGCTCGCCGCGGGTTGCTTGCGCCCGCACGCCGCCAGCGTCAGCGCGGCGACAAGGAGCAGCGTGCGCCGTCTCACGCCACGCGCCGCGACGAGGTGGTCGCGCGGAACAGCTCGTCGATGCGCACCTCGCGCGGCCCGGGTTCGAGCACGAAAGCCTCGCCGGCTTCGATCGTTCCCGGCTCGCGCACGGCCAGATAAAAACCGCTCCAGCCCGACTGCACCATCAGCTTGGCCGCGTGCGCAAAACCCATCGC
>JANNJX010000383.1:0-2862 GCA_031396005.1 Burkholderiales bacterium | reverse complement strand
GCCGGTGGCGATGACCGTCACGCGCAGCTGGTCGCCGAGCGTGTCGTCGTAGGCGGTGCCGTAGATCACGTGCGCGTCGTCGGCGGCGTAGCGGCGGATGGTGTTCATCGCGTTGCGCGACTCGCTCAACTTGAAATTGCTCTTCGCCGCCGCGATCAGCACCAGCACACCGCGGGCGCCCGACAGGTCGATGCCTTCCAACAGCGGGCAAGCCACGGCCATCTCGGCCGCCTTGGTCGCACGGTCCGGCCCTCCCGCCTGCGCCGTGCCCATCATCGCCTTGCCCGGCTCGCTCATCACCGTCTTCACGTCTTCGAAGTCGACGTTGACCAGGCCCGGCACGTGGATCACGTCGCTGATGCCACCGACGGCGTTGCGCAGCACGTCGTTGGCATGCGCGAACGCGTCTTCCTGCGTCACGTCGTCGCCGAGCACTTCGAGCAGCTTCTCGTTCAAGACCACGATCAACGAATCGACGTTGGCTTCCAACTCCGCCACGCCGATCTCGGCCGACTTCATGCGCCGGTTGCCTTCGAAGTCGAACGGCTTGGTGACCACGCCCACCGTCAGGATGCCCATCTCCTTGGCGATGCGCGCGATCACCGGCGCCGCGCCCGTGCCAGTGCCGCCGCCCATGCCGGCGGTGAGGAACAGCATGTGCGCGCCATCGATCGCTTCGCGGATGCGATCGATCGCCTCTTCGGCCGCGAGCTTGCCGGCTTCCGGTTTGGCGCCGGCCCCCAATCCGGAGTGGCCAAGTTGGATGACGTTGTGCGCGCTGCTGCGGTTCAAGGCCTGCGCGTCGGTGTTGGCGCAGATGAACTCCACGCCGGTGACCGCGCGCGAAATCATGTGCTCGACCGCGTTGCCGCCGCCGCCGCCCACGCCCATCACCTTGATGCGGGTGCCTTGTTCGAATTCCTCAATCATCTCGATCGCCATGGTGTCTCTCCTAAAGAAGTGAAGCAGTTGCCGTCCAAATAGAAACAAAGAAAACCGAGCCTCGTCGTGCTCTCAATCAGTCAAACCATCCATCAGAAACTTCCCAAAAACCAATCTTTCGCGCGGCCGACGAAGGTCTTGACCGACCCCGCCTGCGCCGCGGCTTTGTGCCCGCGCAGCCGTGACAGCCGCGCCTCCTCGAGCAATCCCATGACGGTGGCCGACCGCGGGTTGGCCACCATGTCGTGCAGTGCGCCGGGGTACGTCGGATTGCCGCGACGCACCGGCTTCAGGAAAATGTCTTCGCCGAGTTCGACCATGCCCGGCATCACCGCCGAGCCGCCGGTGATGACGACGCCGGAGCTCAGCAGCTCCTCGTAGCCGCTCTCGCGGATCACCTGGTGCACCAGCGAGTAGATTTCTTCGACGCGCGGCTCGATCACGCCGGCCAATGCTTGTCTGGACAACAGCCGCGGTGCACGGTCGCCGAGACCCGGCACCTCGAGGTTGTCGGATGGGTCGGCAAGCAGTTGCTTGGCCACGCCGTAGCCGACCTTGATCTCCTCGGCGTCTTTGGTCGGCGTGCGCAGCGCCATCGCGATATCGCTCGTGATCAGGTCGCCGGCGATCGGAATCACCGCCGTGTGGCGCACCGAGCCGCCGGTGTAGATCTGCACGTCGGTCGTGCCGGCGCCGATGTCCACCAGCGCCACGCCGAGCTCCTTCTCGTCGGTGGTCAGCACCGAGGCGCTCGATGCGCTCGGATTGAGCACGAGCTGTTCGACTTCGAGGCCGCAGCGGCGCACGCACTTGACGATGTTCTCGGCCGCGCTCTGCGCGCCGGTAACCAAGTGCACTTTCACTTCGAGCCGGCCGCCGCTCATGCCGACCGGCTCCTTGACCTCGTGGCCGTCGATGACGAACTCCTGCGGCTCGACGAGCAACAGACGCTGGTCGTTCGGAATGTTGATCGCCTTGGCCGTGTCGACGACACGCGCCACGTCGGTCGGCGTCACTTCCTTGTCGCGCACGATCACCATGCCCGTGCTGTTCTGGCCGCGGATGTGGCTGCCGGTGATGCCGGTGTAGACGCGCGTGATCTTGCAGTCGGCCATCATCTCGGCCTCTTTGAGCGCCTGCTGGATGCTCTGCACCGTGGCGTCGATGTTGACCACCACGCCGCGCTTCAGGCCATGCGCCGGCGCGGTGCCGAGACCGGCCACGCGCAACCCGCCCTCGGGCAAGACCTCGGCCACCACCGCCATCACCTTGGCAGTGCCGATGTCCAGGCCGACGATCAGGTCCTTGAATTCTTTGGTGGCCATGCTCCCTCTTCGCTCTTATTTGGGTGAACTGTTCTGCTGCGCCGCGGTCGTGATGCCCGCCAACCGCAGCGCATAACCGTCGGGGTGGCGTAGGTCTGCCGCGACGAGCGCGCGCGGCTTGTCGCCGAAGCGCGAATGGACTTGCACCAGCGTGCGCGCCAAGCGGTCGACACGCGCCACGACCTCGTTGTCCGTGCCGCGACCGAGCTCGAGCTTGGCGCCGCCGGCCAGCTCGGCCTGCCACGAGCCGCGGCTCGACAAGCGCAGCGTCTGCACTTGCTGCGCCATCGGCGCCATCGATGCGTTCAGGCGCTGGTGCAGCGCCAGCATCTGCGCCGAGTTCGCATCCGCGCCGGCCAGCGTCGGCAACTCGCTTTCACCGACATCGCGCACGTTGGCCTCGAAAACCTCGCCATGCGTGTTGACGAGCCGCTCCTTGCGCTGGCCTTCACTCTGCCAAAGCGCTGCTGCCTGATGCTCCTCGAGCGACACTGCCAACCGGTTCGGCCAGACACGGCGCACGACGGCCTTGCGCACCCACGGCACGGCCTCGAAGGCGGCGCGTGCCGCGTCGAGGTCGATCGAAAAGAAGTTG
>JANNJX010000355.1:0-2534 GCA_031396005.1 Burkholderiales bacterium | reverse complement strand
GCGCGCAGCGTCACGCCGGTGGCTGCGCTTTCGCGCACGCCGGCGGTGGCGCGCGTTTCTTCGACGCGCAGCAGCAACTGGCCGGCTTCGACGACCTGGCCTTCGCGCACCAGGATCTCAGAGACGATGCCGCCGTCGAGCGACTGCACGACCTGCAACTGCCGCGACGGGATGACGCGGGCATCGCCGCGCGTCACTTCATCGACATGCGCCAGCGCTGCCCAGATGACGAGCATGACCGTGACGACGAGCGCCGCGCGCACGATTTTCTGCGCACGGTGCGTGCGCTGGCGCGAGATCAGCGCATCGGCTTCGAGCTCGAACGGCCGCATGCCGGCGTCGGCGGCCTGCACATCGTCGAGCGGGCTGCCGAGCCAGCGGCGGGTGATCGGCTCGATGGCGACGCGCAGGCGTTCGAGCACGGAGACGAAGCGGTTGCCGACGGCGTTCATGCGGCCTTCGCAATCCTGCCGCTCTGCAGCGCTTCCATGATCCGCTCGCGCGGCCCGTCGGCGACGACGCGCCCGTTGTCGATGACGATGACGCGATCGACCATGCTCAGCAGCGACGTGCGGTGCGTCACCAGCAGCACTGTCTTGTTCTTCGCAAAGGCAGTGATGCGCTGCGTGATCTGGCCTTCGGTGGAGAAGTCCATCGCACTCGTCGGCTCGTCGAGCAGCAGGATCGGCGCGTTGTGCAGCACCGCGCGGGCGATACCGACGGCTTGTCTCTGACCGCCCGAGAGCAAATCGCCGCGCTCGCCGACCGGTAGATCGAAGCCCTTCGGATGGCGCTGCACGAATTCGGTCAGGCCGGCGATCTCGGCCGCGGCAACGATCGCGGCGTCATCGACATGCGGCAGGCCGAATGCTATGTTGTCGCGCAACGAGCCGTGGAACAGCAGCACGTCCTGCGCCACGTGCGCGATGTTGCGCCGCACGTCGGCCGGGTCGAGCTGGCGCAGGTCGATGCCGTCGAGCAGCACCGCACCGCCGTCCTTGTCGTTGGGCTGGTACAGGCCCATCACCAGACGCTGCAGCGTCGACTTGCCGGAGCCGACGCGGCCGATGAAGGCCACCTTCTCGCCCGGCTTGATATGCAGGCTGACGCCGTCGAGCGCCGCATCTTCGCGGTTCGGGTACGAGAAGCGCAGGTTGCGCAGCTCGACCTCGCCTTTGAACTCGCGGCGCTGGATGAATGGCGCCGCCCCTTCGTCGGCGCTCGGCCGCTCCACCGGTTGCGCCATCAGCTTGTCGAGCGATTCGAGCGCGGTGCGTGCGCCCTGGTACTGCATCAAAAGGGCCACGACCTGCCCGGCCGGCGCGAGCGCGCGGCCGGAGAGCATGCCGGCGGCGATCAACGCGCCCATCGTCAACTGACGCTCGCTGATGAGGTACACGCCGACCAGGATCGTGATCACGCTGCACAGCTGCGTCAGCCACGCCGTGCCGGTGGAGGCCGAGGCCGAGAGCGCCCGCATGCGCACGTTGGTCCGCGCGAGAAAGGTGTTGGCGCGTTCCCACTTGGCCTGGATCGCGCCTTCCGCTCCCTGCGCCTTGATGGTTTCGATGCCGGTCAGGCTTTCGATCAGCGTCGCGTTGCGCTGCGCTGCGGCGCGGTAGGTGGTTTCGGACAACTGGTGCAGTCGGTGTTGCAACACCCAGCCGAGCATGACGATGACGCCGAACGTCAATGCCACCGGCAATGCCAGCCACGGCGACAGCCAGACCATGACGACCATGAACAGCGCCGCGAACGGCAGGTCGATGAGGGCGGTGACGGTGGTCGAGGCGATGAAGTCGCGCACCGACTCGAAGCCGCGCAGGTTGCTGGCGAACGAGCCCACCGACTCCGGCCGGTTGGCGAGCTTCATGCCGAGCACGCGCTCCATCAGCCGCGCCGAGAGCGTGACGTCGATGCGTGCGCTGGCCTCGTCGACGAAGCGGCTGCGCAGGTTGCGCAGCCACAGGTCGGCGCAGAGGATGAGCACGATGCCGATGGCCATCGCCCACAGCGTCTCGACGGCGTTGTTGGGCACCACGCGGTCATAGACGTTCATCGAGAAGATCGGGAAGGCGAGCGCGAAGACGTTGACCAGCGCTGCCGCGAGCAGCACGTCGCGATAGACAAAACGCTGCGCAGCGACGGCGCTCCAGAACCAGTGGCCGCGCTTCGTCGCCCGCACCTCGCGCGTGCGGCTGTCGAAGCGGAACTGCGGCCGCACGAAGAGGGTGATGCCGCTGTAGCGCTCGGCGAGGTTGGCGCGCGCCAGCACGATCTCGCCCTGGCCGGTCTGCGGCAGCAGCACTCGGGCACCACCGTCGTCGGCCCAGCCGACGAGCACACAGCTCTGGTTGTCGGCGAGCACGAGGATGGCGGGCAGGGCGGCCGGGTCGATCTCGGCGAGGCCCAGGCGCTGCAATCGGGTCGCCATGCCGGCGCGGGTGGCGGCGCGTTCGGCGAGCTCCAGCGTCAGCCGGCCTTCCACCAGCGGCAAGCCGCCGGACAGCGACGCGCGCGACGCCCCGCGGCCG
>JANNJX010000349.1:0-2055 GCA_031396005.1 Burkholderiales bacterium | reverse complement strand
CCTCATCGAGGCGAGGAACATGCGCGTGTAGGTCAGGCGCGAAAAGCCGCGGCCGATGGCGTGGCCGCCGGCGGCCAGGTCGATCGGCGAGCACACCGCGGCCACCGCCTGCGCGGTCAACGCGGCGCTGTGGCCCGCTTCTTCGGCCCAGCGCAGCAGCGCGTTGCCGCCCAGCGAGATGCCGGCCACCAACAGCGGCGTGCCGCTGCGCGCGCGCAGGCGGCCGAGGATCCAGCCGATCTCTTCGAAGTCGCCCGAGTGGTAGGCCCGCGGTGCGCGGTTCAACTCGCCCGAGCAGCCGCGAAAGTGCGGCACCGCGAAGTGCAGGCCCGCGGCGGCGGCCTCACGCGCAAAACCTTCGGCGTACTGGCTGCGCGACGAGCCTTCGAGGCCGTGGAACATGACCAGCCAGCGCGCATCGGCGTAGGCCGCGCGCTGGATGTCGACGTCGATGAAGTCGCCGTCCGGTGTCTCCCAGCGCTCGCGTTGGTAGTGCGGCATCGTGCCCGAGAACCGGCGCGACACGAGCGCTGGCCAGATGGTTTGCGCATGGCCGCCCGGCAGCCAGAGCGGTGCGCGGTACGCCGCGAGATTCAATGCAGTGTTGATGGCGCCTCAGCCACGATCTCCTGCGCTTCGCGCGGCGAGCCCGGGCTGGCGTGGTGCAAGACGAGCCGCCAGCCCTGCGTCGTCTTGAAATAGACGTTGGTCGCCAGCACCCACGCCGTCTGCGCGCCTTCGGCGGTGGCGATGTCGACGCGTTCGAGCACGTGATGCACCGAGCATGCGGGGCTCTCGACGCGCCGCACCTGGTGCGGTCGCACCGGAATCGGGCCGTTGGCGAACATCGAATCGAACGACGCGCGCACGCCGGCGTGGCCGACGACGCGCGGTCCCCCGGGGTGCACGCAGGCCACCTCGTCGTCGTCGGACCAGGCTGCCATCAATTGCTCGATATCGCCGCGCTGCAGCGCATCGTAGAACTGCGCCTCGACGTCGTCGGCCGACGCCATCATGGCGGCGGCGCGGGCTTTGGCTTGCGGCATGGCGGCAATTGTAGAGAAGGCGCCTCTACGGCGAGGGCAGGCGGACCGTGAACAGCGAACCCTTGCCGGTTGCGCTTTGCACGTCGATCGTGCCGCTCATCAACTCGACCAGCGACTTCGACACCGCCAGGCCGATGCCCGTGCCTTCGATCAGCGACTGGCCGTGCGCACCGCGCTGAAACGGCTCGAAGACGCGCGCCAGATGCTCGGCGGCGATGCCGACGCCGGTGTCGGCGACCTCGATCACCGCAGATTCGCCGTCGCGGCGTGCGCGCAGCGTCACCGCGCCGCCGGCGCGGTTGTACTTGATGCCGTTGGACAGCAGGTTGAGCAGGATCTGCTTCAAGCGCGTGCGGTCGGCGCGCACGGCAACGCCGTCGGCACTCGCGCTGACGACGCTGACCTGCGCCTTGGCGGCCTGGGCCTGCATCATGGCCACGCACTCTTCGGCGAGCGGCGGCAGCGCCACGCTGCCCAGTTGCAGATGCAGGTGGCCCGACTCGATGCGCGTCAGGTCGAGCAGGTCGCCGATCATCGTCAGCAGGTGCTCGCCGGCTTCGCGGATCAGTTGCACCGGCCGGCGGTGGGCGTCGGCCAGCGGCGGCGCTTGCGACAACTCGAGCAGTTGCGAGAAGCCGAGCACGGCGTTGAGCGGCGTGCGCAACTCGTGGCTCATGCGTGACAGGAACTCGGTCTTGGCGCGGCTGGCCGCCTCGGCCGCGGCCTTGTCGCGCGAGGCCGCTTCGAGCTCGCGCAGGTCGGTCACGTCGGCCATGTAGCCGAACCACGCCGTGCGGCCTTCGTCTCCCGGCTGATTCAGGCGTTGCGGCGAGGACGCGCCGAGCAGCCAGCGCTCGGCGCCGTCGCTGCGGCGGATCGGAAACTCCATGCGCCACTGCGCGTTTTGCCGCGCCGAGACGGCCAGGCTGTTGCGCAGGCGCTCGCGCCATGCCGGGTGCACGCGCCGCAGCAACGCACTGGCATCCTTTCTGAGCTCGCCGGCGGCGAC
>JANNJX010000256.1:0-9647 GCA_031396005.1 Burkholderiales bacterium | reverse complement strand
CCGAGCAACGCGATCAGCAGTGCGGCTTCGAAGTACATCGCCGTGGCGCGCTGCATGCCGAGCAGCACCAGCAGCGCGATCGTGTTGATGTACAGCGTGTCGAGAGCGAGGATGCGGTCGACCAGCGCCGGCCCGCGCACCAGGCGCCAGGCGTTGAGGGACATCGCCAGCACGAGCATGGCCATGCCCCAGGGCAGAACGGTTGCCAGCAGACTCACGCGTCACTCCCTTCGAAGATCTCGATCAGCGGTGCTTCGTAGCGCGCCTTGATGCCGGCGACGAGCGCCGCTTCGTCCTGCACGTTGAAGGCGTGGATCAGCAGGTGGCGGCGGTCTTCGGTCAGCTCCGACGACAGCGTGCCCGGGGTCAGCGTGATGATGCCGGCCAGCGTGACGATGCCGTGCGGGTCGGTGATCGTCAGCGGCAGCCAGACGAAGCGCGGCTGGATGCGCGCTTCGGGGCCGAGGATGCGGCGCGAGACCTCGATGTTGGAGACGACGATGTCCCACAGCACCACCAGCGCCAGCCGCGCGATCGTCGCCGGATGCCGCAGCACCGGGCGATCCGGTCGCAGCGCTTGCGTGAGGAATGGGATGAGCAGCGCCAGCACCGCGCCGAGCGTCACCTGGGCCAGCGACCACGACTGGTTGAGCAGCGGCCAGGCGACGAACATGAGGGCGCTGAGCCAGGGCGATGGCACGAGCCGCTTCATCAGTCGCCTCCGCGCTTGAAGCGCTGCGGTGTGAGCGCTTTGGAGCGGCCATGCGCGCTCACGGCCGCGCCTCGCGTTCACGCATCTCGCGGCGCACGTCGATGGCGGCGGGCGCGGGCTCGGCATCGAGCACCGCTTGTAGGTAACCCACGCGCTCGAAGAGTTGCGCCGCCGTCGCCGCGCTGTAGCGCGACAAGGGCCCGGCAGCGGCGCTGCAGGCGAGCACGGCCGCCAGCAGCAGGCCCAGGGCGAAGTGGTGGCTCGTCGCGGTCGGCAGCGCCTCGGATGCAGCACCCGCTGCGAGCTCGGTCGCGCCATGCGCCGTCGGCGCGGGGCTCCAGAACAGCACCGAACCGCTGCGCGCCAGCGCGACCATCAGCAGCAGGCTGCTGGCCAGCACCACCGCAACGACCCAGCCGCCCCAGACCGTCGCTCCGGCCGCCTGCAACAGCATCGCCTTGCCCATGAATCCGGCCAGCGGTGGTACGCCGGCCACGGCCACGGCGCAGACGAGGAACATCACGCCCAGACGGTTGCGAGCGCCATCGAACGCGGCCGGCCGCAACAGGTCGCCGAACGCCGACCGCGCGAAGCCGATGCGGTCGGCCAGCAGGTACAGCGCCGCCAGAACCAACGTGCTGTTGATCATGTAGAACAGGCCGGCGGCGACGCTCGCCGGTTGCGCCAGGCCGACGGCGAGCAGCAGCGTGCCGGCCGAGCCGACGACGAGGGTGCCGATCTGCAGGCGCAACTGCGTCGCCGCGAGCGTGCCGATCGCGGCCACCGCGATCGTGGCCAGTGCCAGCGCCGGCAGCCACGGCCCGGCGACGCCGGCCGTCGGCCCGCCGGCCTCGCCGAAGATCAGCGTCGTCACGCGCAGGACGCTGTACACGCCGACTTTCGTCAGCACCGCGAACAGCGCCGACGCCGGTGCGCAGGCCGCGGCGTAGGTGGCCGGCAGCCAGAAGTACAGCGGCAGCAGCGCCGCCTTGACGAAGAACACCACCAGCAGCAGCAGCGCCGCGCTCTGCACCAGCAGCGTCCGGTCGGCCGGCAGGTGCGCCATGCGCTGCGCCAGGTCGGCCATGTTGAGCGTGCCGGTCAGGCCGTACAGCAGGCTGACGGCGATCAGGAACAACGCGGCGCCGGCGAGGTTGAAGGCGACGTAGTGCAGCGACGCCTTCAGCCGCGCCGTGCCCGCGCCATGCAGCAGCAGGCCGTAGGACGAGATCAGCAGCACCTCGAAGAAGACGAACAGGTTGAACAGGTCGCCGGTGAGGAAGGCGCCGTTCAGGCCCATGAGCTGGAACTGGAACAGGGCGTGGAAGTGCGGGCCGCGCCGGTCGTCGCCGCCGCGCGCGTAGAGCAGCGCGGCCAGCGCCACGCCGGCCGTCAGCAGCAGCATCAGCGCCGACAACCGGTCGAGCACCAGCACGATGCCGAACGGCGCCTTCCAGTTGCCGAGCAGGTAGGCCTGGACGGCGCCGCTGTCGGCCTGGATCAGCAGCCCTGCGGCGATGACCAGCAGGCCCGCCGACGCGACGACGCCCAGGCGCGCCGTCAACGTCGGCCAGCGGCCGCCGAGCAGGATCAGCAGCGCGCCGCACATCAGCGGCAACACGACCGGCAGCACGATCCAGTGCGTCATGCGCCGTCTTTCGGCGGCGGCTCGTCGCCATCGACATGGTCCGAGCCGGTCGCGGCGCGCGTGCGCAGCGCGATCACCAGCACCACCGCCGTCATCGCGAAGCCGATGACGATGGCGGTCAGCACCAGCGCCTGCGGCAGCGGGTCGGCGTAGTTCGCCAGCGTCGCGGCGCGCTGGCCGTCGACGATCGGCGCGGCGTCGATCTTCATGCGCCCCATCAGGAAGATGAACAGGTTGACGGCGTAGCCGAGCAGGGTCAGGCCGAGGATGAGATCGAAGCTGCGCGCGCGCAGCATCAGGTACACGCCGCCGGCGGTGAGCGTGCCCAGCGCGATGGCCATCATCGCGGCCATCACGGTGTGGGCTCCTCGGCGACTGTCGCCGACAGCCGCCCCATCGCCACCAGCGCCGTCATCGTCGCGCCGACCACGGTGAGGAACACGCCCAGGTCGAACAACGCCGCACTCGCCAGCGGCACCGCGCCGAACAGCGGCCACAGCGGGTAGTCGTAGGTGCTGGTCAGGAACGGCGCGCCGAAGAACCAGCTGCCGATGCCGGTGGCGCCGGCGATCAGCAGCCCGGCGCCGACCCAGGCCGGATAGTCGGTGGCCATGCGTTGTTCGACGAAGCGCTGGCCATTGGCGACGAACTGCAGCACCAGCGCGATCGCCAGCACCAGCCCGGCGATGAAGCCGCCGCCCGGCAGGTTGTGGCCGCGCAGGAACAGGAACACCGCCACCATCACCGCCAGCGGCAGCAACAGGCGCGAGGTCAGCGCCAGCATCAGCGGATGGGCGTCGTTCGAATGAGCGTTGCCGGTTGACGGCGCCGAAGGCGGCGCCCGCCAGCCCGCCAGCAGCGCATGGATGATCAGCGCGGCCACGCTCAGCACGGTGATCTCGCCCAGCGTGTCGTAGCCGCGATAGTCCACCAGGATCACGTTGACGGTGTTGGTGCCGCCGCCGAGGGCCTTGGTCGTCGCCAGGAAGTACGGCGAGATCGGGTCGAACGGCCGCGCCAGCACGGCCCAGGCCAACGCTGCCACGCCAGCGCCGGCGGCGAGCGCGACGATGCCATCGCGTGCGCGCCGCAGCGCTGCACCGCGCGCCGGCGCGGGCGCGGGCGACTCGGCCGGCAGCCAGTGCAGCGCCAGCATCATCAGCACGATGCTCGCCATCTCCACCAGCAGTTGCGTCAGCGCCAGGTCGGGGGCGGAGAAGAAAACGAAGGCCAGGCTCACCACCAGGCCGACCGCGCCGAGCAGCAGCAGCGCGACGAAGCGCTGGCGGTGCAGCCACACCGTGGCCAGCGTCGCCGCCACGCCGACGAGCCAGAGCGCTGCGAAGCCGAAGCTCAGCGCCGGGCCATCGGGCAGCGTCGCCGCCGCGGTCTGCGTGCCGGCGCCGATGAAGGGCAGTGCCCCGGCCGCTGCGGCCACGGCCACCAGCAGCCCCAGGTAGCGCTGCAGGCTGTCGTTCTGCAACTCGCCGGTGAGCCGCCGGGCCGCGGCGCGGCCGCGGTCCAGCGCCAGCGCGAACAGATCGCGCCCGCCGGTCTTCGGCGTCGCCGGAGCGCGCTCCAGCGTGTGCAGATTGATCTGCCGCCAGAGCACGAAATAGATCGCCCCGCCGCCCGCCAGCGCCAGCGCGCTCATGCCCAGAGCGAGATTGAACCCGTGCCAGATCGCCAGCTCGTAGGCCGGCAGCGCGCCTTCGAAGCCGCCGAACAGAGCGGCTTGCGCGCCCACGGCCAGCAACGGGCCGATCGACAGCGCCGGCGCGAAGCCGACCACGAGGCAGAGCACGACCAGGATCTCCACCGGCACGCGCATGAAGCGCGGTGGCTCGTGCGGAGTCTTCGGCAAGCCCACCGGCTCGCCGTTGAAGAACACGTCGTGGATGAAGCGCAGGCTGTAGGCCACGCTGAACATCGCCGCCAGCGTGGCGACCGCAGGCAGCAGCCACTGCATCAGCGGCGTGCTCTGCTTGGCCACCGCCTCGGCGAAGAACATCTCCTTGCTCAGGAAGCCGTTCAACAGCGGCACGCCGGCCATCGCCCCGGCCGCCACCATCGCCAGCGCGCCGGTCCACGGCATGGCCTTCCACAGGCCGTTGAGCCGGCGCATGTCGCGGCTGCCGGTCTCGTGGTCGATGATGCCGGCGGCCATGAACAGCGAGGCCTTGAAGACCGCGTGGTTGAGGATGTGGAACACGCCCGCCACCACCGCCAGCGGCTCGTCCAGGCCGAACAGCAGCGTGATCAGGCCGAGGTGGCTGATCGTCGAGTAGGCCAGCAGGCCCTTCAGGTCGTGCTGGAACAGCGCCACGTAGGCGCCCAGCAGCAGCGTCGCCAGGCCGGTCAGCGAAACGATCCAGAACCAGGGTTCGCTGCTGCCCAGCGCCGGGTACAGGCGCGCCAGCAGGAAGACACCGGCCTTGACCATCGTCGCCGAGTGCAGGTACGCCGACACCGGCGTCGGCGCCGCCATCGCGTGCGGCAGCCAGAAATGGAACGGGAACTGCGCGCTCTTGGTGAAGCAGCCCAACAGCACCAACACCAGCGCCGGCAGGTACAGCGGGTGCGCGCGCAGCAGGTCGCCCGACTTCAGCACCACGTCGAGATCGGTCGAGCCGACGATGTGGCCGATCAGCAGCACGCCGGCCAGCAGGCACAGGCCACCGGCGCCGGTGACGGTGAGCGCCATGCGCGCACCCTCGCGCGCGTCGGTGCGGTGCTGCCAGTAGCCGATGAGCAGGAACGACGACAGGCTCGTCAGCTCCCAGAACACCACCAACAGGATCAGGTTGTCGGCCAGCACCACGCCCAGCATGGCGCCCATGAAGACGAGCAGCAAGAGGAAGAAGCGCGCTGGCGGGTCCTCGGCGGCGAGGTAGTAACCGGCATACAGCACCACCAGCGCGCCGATGCCGGCAATCAGCAGGGCGAACATCCAGGCCAGCCCGTCCATGCGGAAACCGAACTTCAGTCCGAGTGCCGGCAGCCATTCGACCGACCAGCGCGCCACCGCGCCGCCGAACACGGCCGGCGCCATGGAGAGCAGGCCGGCCAGCACCAGCAGCGCGACGGCACCTGCCAGCCACGCTGCCGTTCGACGGCGGCGGTTGTCGATGGCCGCCAACAGCGCGGCGCCCGCGAAGGGCGCCAGCGCCAACCAGGGAAGCAGGGCGAAGTTGCTCATCGATGGGGGGGTGGATCCGTACGGCAACCTGCCGAGCAGGAACAAGCCTAACCTGCCAACAAGCACGGCCGCGGGCACGGCCTTTTCGGCGTCGCCTTGACGACGCTCGTCGCGTTGGTCAGGATGGCTCGACAGCAACGATGACTCGTGAAGGGCCGAAGTGACGACCGCATCCCGACCCCGCCGCGCCGCCACGGCGCTGGCCGCGCAGCCGATCAGCGCCGAGGTGCTGCGCGACAAGTACGCCAAGGGCGACGAGAAGACGATCGACGACGTTTTTCGCCGCGTCGCGCGCGCGCTCGCGCAGGCCGAGCGCGACGACCAGCGCGCGCATTGGGAGCAGCGCTTTGCCGACGCGCTGCACGCCGGCTTCATCCCCGCCGGTCGCATCCAGTCGGCCGCCGGCACGGGCTTGCAGGC
Source organism: Burkholderiales bacterium (assembly GCA_031396005.1). GTDB lineage: Bacteria > Pseudomonadota > Gammaproteobacteria > Burkholderiales > Burkholderiaceae_C > CADEEN01. Next base: position 3,668 of record JANNJX010000256.1, on the reverse strand, counting down.
CACGCTGATCAATTGCTTCGTGCAACCGGTCGGCGACTCGATCCGCCATGACGAAGACGGCCACCCCGGCATCTACACCGCGTTGTCCGAAGCCGCAGAGACGATGCGCCGCGGCGGCGGCGTCGGCTACGACTTCTCGCGCATCCGCCCGCAGGGTGCGTGGGTGGCCGCCACGCAGAGCAACGCCTCGGGTCCGGTGAGCTACATGCGCGTCTTCGACCGCAGTTGCGAAACCGTCGAGTCGGCCGGCTCGCGGCGCGGCGCGCAGATGGGCGTGCTGCGTTGCGACCACCCGGACATCGAAGCCTTCATCCAAGCCAAGGACCAGGGCGACCTGAAGAACTTCAACCTTTCGGTCGGCGTCAGCGACGCGTTCATGCAGGCCGTGAAGAACGGCGCCGACGTCGAACTCGTGCACCGCGCGCAGCCGAGCCCGACATCGATAGAGCAGGGCGCCTACCAGCGCGACGACGGCCAATGGGTCTATCGCAAGCTGCCGGCGCGCGCGCTGTGGGAGCAGGTCATGCGCTCGACCTACGACCATGCCGAGCCCGGCGTGATCTTTCTCGACGCGATCAACCGCGACAACAACCTGGCGTACTGCGAGGCGATCACGGCGACCAACCCTTGCGTCACCGCCGACACGTGGGTGTTCACCGCCGACGGGCCGCGGCAGGTTGCGCAGCTGATCGGCAAACCCTTCATCGCCGTGGTCGATGGCAAGCCTTATGCCACCGCGTCGGAAGGCTTCTTCGCCACTGGCGTCAAGCCTGTGTTCGCGCTGCGCACGCGTGAGGGACACACGCTGCGCCTGACCGCCGAGCATCCGGTGCGACGGGTGACGAAGTGCACGCGTTACCTGACACACAGCGACTGGTGCGCGGCCGGCGCGCTGCAGCCGGGTGATCAGATCGTGCTCAACGACCACCGCGCGACCTGTGGTTGGGAAGGCGAGGGCACTCACGCCGAGGGTTACCTGATCGGCTTGCTGATCGGCGACGGCCAGATCAAGTCGGACAAGGCGCTGTCGTCGGCTTGGGCGAGCGGGTTTCGCGTCGTCGGCAGCGATTGCGATAAGCGCCCGCCGAGCGTGGCCGGCATCATGCAGGCGGCCGACGAGGCACTGGCCACACTGACGCAGCGCGCGGACTTTCGCGGCTGGCAGCGGCCGATCGCGGCGAGCGACGAGAGGCGGCTCGCCTCGGGGCCGCTGCGCAAGCTCGCCCTGGAGCTCGGTGCGTCGCCCGGCAACGAGACGATCACGGCCGCAATGGAAGTGCGCTCTTCCGATTTCTGCTGCGGCCTGCTGCGAGGCTTGTTCGAGGCCGGCGGGTCGGTGCAGGGCACGCAGGCCGAAGGCGTCAGCGTGCGGCTGTCGCAATCGGATGTTGCACTGCTGCAAGCGGCGCAACGCATGCTGCTGCGCTTGGGCATCGCCTGCACGATCTATCGCGAGCGCCCACCGCAGGCAACTCATGAGCTGGTGATCAGCCGCGACAACCTGGCGCGTTTCGCCGATCTGATTGGCTTTGCGGAAACGGGCAAGTCCGAGCGGCTCGGCGCGCTGCTCGGAAGCTGCGAGCGTGCGCTTCATCGCGAAGGGTTCATCGCCACCGTCGAGGCGGTCGAGCCCGACGGCATCGAGCCGGTCTATGACGTGACGGTCGCCGACAAGCATGCCTTCGATGCCAACGGCCTGCTGGTGCACAACTGCGGCGAACAACCCTTGCCGGCCTACGGCTGCTGCTGCTTGGGCTCGATCGACCTGACGCGCTTCGTCCTGCGGCCGTTCGAAGCCGAAGCAACGTTCGATGACACGGCTTTTGCTGCACTCGTGCGCACCGCCGTGCGCATGCTCGACAACGTGCTCGATGTGTCGCTGTGGCCGCTGCCGCAGCAGCATGAAGAAGCGATGAGCAAACGCCGCATCGGCCTGGGCTTCACCGGCCTGGGCGATGCGCTGGTGATGCTCGGCCTGCGCTACGACGGCGAGCCCGCGCGCGCCAAGGCGGCGCAGATCGCGCAGGCGATGCGCGACGCGGCCTACGATGCCTCGGTCGATCTGGCCGCCGAGCGCGGTGCGTTCCCGCTCTTCAACGCCAACCTCTACCTCGCCGGCGGCCGTTTTGCGTCACGCCTGCCGCAAGCGCTGAAGGAGCGCATCCGCGCCCAGGGCATCCGCAACTCGCACCTGCTGTCGATCGCACCCACCGGCACGATCAGCCTGGCCTTTGCCGACAACGCCAGCAACGGCATCGAGCCGGCGTTCTCCTGGGCCTACACGCGCAAAAAGCGCGACCCGGACGGGCGCCTGTCCGAGCACGCGGTGGAGGATCACGCGTGGCGGCTGTATCGGCACTCGAAGGGCCAAGACGCGCCGCTGACCGACGCCTTTGTCACCGCGCTCGAAATGAGTGCCCAGGCGCATGCGCAGATGGTCGCCGCCGTCGCGCCGTTCATCGACACGGCGATCAGCAAGACGGTCAACGTGCCGGCCGACTACCCGTATGCCGACTTCGAGCAGCTTTATCAGCAGGCGTGGACGATGGGCCTGAAGGGCCTGGCCACGTACCGGCCGAACGCCGTTCTCGGCAGCGTGTTGTCGACACAGCCAGCGCCGCTGACGGTCGAGGGCGACGCCAACCGCCGATTGGCACTGGCCGCGCCGCGCACGCCGGTGCTGGCGTCGCTGCGCTGGCCCGGCCGGCCTGAGCTGCCGGGCGGCAATGCATCGTGGACCTACATGATCGAACACCCGTTCGGCGGCTTCGCGCTCTTCGTCGGCGAGCAACCGCGAGAGGAGGGCACGAAGCCGCAACCGTTCGAGGTCTGGATCAACGGCGCCGAACAACCGCGTGGCCTCGGTGCGCTGGCGAAAACGCTGTCGATGGATCTGCGTGCCGACGATGCGGCGTGGCTGCAGTTGAAGCTCGATGTGCTGGCCACGGTCAGCGAAGAGCATCCGTTCGAGACGCCGTTCCCGCCGCACGGCGAGCGGCGGCTGTTCCCCGGTGTCGTCGCCGCCACGGCCGGCGTGATCCGCTGGCGCTGCGAGCAGCTCGGCGTCTTGCCGCCGTCGAAAGACGCCGCAACGCCGGTGATCGATGCGCTGTTCGCACGCGACGAGCCGCACACCGACGCCTCCGGCACGCTCGCCTGGGCGGTGGACCTGCACAACCCGACCAGCGGCGAGCATTTCACGCTGACGCTGAAGGAAGTCACGCTGCCCGGGGCCGACGGTGCGCCGGTGACACGGCCGTGCGCACTCGCCTTGTCGGGCACGTACCCGCGCGCGCTCGACGGCCTGGCGCGCCTGCTGTCGCTCGACATGCGCGTCATCGACCCGGCCTGGATCGGCATGAAGCTGCGCAAGCTGCTCAACTATGCTGAGCCGCTCGGCCACTTCATGGCGTTCATCCCAGGCCAGCGCCGCCAGCAGACCTGGCCGTCGACCGTGGCCTATCTGGCGCGGCTGGTGATCCACCGCTACGCCATGCTCGGCGTGCTCGACGAGAACGGTTTTCCGCTGCGCGAGATGGGCGTGCTGGCCTCACCCGAAACTCGCGGCAGCACATCGCCACTGCAAGCCGGCCGGCCGTGCCCCGAATGCGGCAACGCCAGCATGATTGCCCGTGACGGCTGCGACTTCTGCACCGCCTGCGGCTACG
>JANNJX010000191.1:0-2745 GCA_031396005.1 Burkholderiales bacterium | reverse complement strand
CACGCCGGTCTCGGGCCCGGGTCCGCTGGACGTGTCGTCGCCGACCACCGTCGTCGGCACCGGCACGGCGGCAAGCTGCAACGAGACGGCACTGCGCAGCGCCGTGGCAGGCGGCGGCGTGGTGACCTTCAACTGCGGTGCTGCCGCGGCAACGATCGGGTTGACCGCGCCGCTGGTTGCGCCCACCGACCGCGACACGACGATCGACGGCGGGGGCCGCATCGTGCTCGATGGCCAGGACCGCACGCAGATCCTGCGCGCCTGGCGCGGTGACTTCCGCAGCAACGACCGCGTGCTGGCCGTGCAGCGGCTGACGATGACCCGAGGTCGCGACGTCGGCGTCAACTTTGTGCCGCGCAACGGCACCAGCCAATGCGCCTGGGGCTACAAGGAAGGCGGCGGCGGCGCGATCTACACGCGCGACCTGAACCTGCGCATCTGGGGCGTCACGTTCGACGCCAACCGCGGCCCCGACATTGGTCCCGACGTCGCCGGCGGCGCGATCTACGTCTTCGGCGCGAAGGCGCCCGTCGTCGTCAACAACAGCGTCTTTCGCAACAACACGGCCTCCAACGGCGGCGCCATCGGACTGCTGCACGCGCCGGTGCAGATCCACAACTCGACCTTCGACAACAACCGCGCCCTCGGCATGCTCGCCAACTTCGGCGGCGCCACGGGCTGCCCGGTCTTCAACCACGCCGAGCAGGGCGGCGCAGGCGGCCTCGGCGGCGCGTTCTATTCCGACGGCTTCGGCACCGACGACCTGTTCTCCAACGTGCGCATGAGCGACAACTCGGGCAACAGCCTGGGCGGCGCCGTGTTCCGCTCGGCGTACTGGGGCATGGGTTACGGCAAGCAGACCATCACCTGGGAGAACTCGCGCTTCGAGCGCAACCGCACCAGCGCCGGCGGCGGCGGCGCTGCCTACGTCAACAACTCGCTGTTCGTGCTGCGTGGCGTGACCGTCGATGCCAACGACGCCGGCGCCAGCGACAGCGGCGGCCTGAAGATCACCGGCGCCACGGTGCAGGCTTCCGACCTCGTCGTCAGCAACAACCGTGCCAGCTGGGCCGGCGGCATCGGCCATTGGAGCGCCGGGCCCGAAGGCGCAGGCGCTGCGGTGCGCGTCACCTTCAGCAACAACACCCCCCAAGACGCTGTGGGCGTCTTTCCGCAGTGAGCACGGTCCTGAGTCCGCGCCTTCCTCCACAACAACCGGTACCCGACATGAACTCTGACCATCGCATCGCCATGCGAGGCCGCCGCGCGCGCCTCATCCGACTCACCGCTTTGAGCCACGCCGCGTTGGCCCTGGGCCTGGCCGGGTGCGGAGGCAGCGGCAGCGAAACCAACGCTGCGGCCGACGAGCCCGCAACCGAGCAAGCCGAGGCCACCGCCGTGGCCGGCCGCAGCGAGGTCGCACAAGCTGCAGCCGCACCAGGACCATCTGCCGTCAGCGTTTGGCCTACTGCGGTTCCCGCCGTCATTGCTGATGCCGACACGGGCGCGGTCAATCTCGGCTTGCAGTTGCGATCGACAGTCAATGGACGGATCACCGGCATTCGCTTCTACAAGGGCGCAGGTAACACGGGCACCCATGTCGGTTCGCTGTGGAGCAATTCAGGCTCGCTGCTCGCGAGCGCGATCTTCACCAACGAAACGGCCACCGGCTGGCAGACGGTGGCGTTCAACACGCCGGTCGTCGTGGCTGCAGGCGCGACCTACACCGCGTCCTACCACGCTCCGGTGGGCCGCTATGCCGTCAACACGAACTTCACCTGGCCGGCGACCTCGGGTCCGCTTCAAGCTGTTGCAGGGACGTACGTCTATGGGAGCTCGAGCGCCTTTCCGACCAGCACCTGGCAATCGGCGAACTATTGGGTCGATGTGGTTTTTGTCGCCTCGACGGTTGTTCCCGCACCAGCGCCCGCACCTGCGCCGGCCCCGGCACCCACTCCAGCACCGGCACCGGCACCCGCCCCTGCCCCTGCTCCCATCCCCACCGGCTGGACCTTCCTCGCCAACGAGAACCAGTCGTTCTCGCTGACCACAGGGCGCACCGTGCGCTACGGCATCGGCAGCACCTGGGTGCAGCGCAGCGTCAGCGGCGCCGGCGCCTGCACCAACACATTCTTCGGCAGTGACCCGGCGGTCGGGACAGTCAAGCGCTGCGAAGTGCAAAGCACCGGCGCACCGGCGCCCGCACCGGCACCCACGCCGCCGCCTGCCACCGTGGGCTCGGCCGCTCTGGCCTGGGGTGCCTCGGCAGACTCGCGCGTCACCGGCTACCGCGTGTATTGGGGCACGGCACCAGGCACCTACCGCCAGGCACGCGGCGTCGGCCTGGCAGCAGGCACCGCCACCGGCTACACCGTGAGCAACCTGCCGGTCGGCCAAACCTACTACTTCGCGGTCACCGCGTACGATGCTGCGGGCAACGAGAGCGCGTTCTCGGCGGAGGCCTCGAAGGCCGTTCGGTGACGAGCGCTACGTCACCGTGGCATGCGGATGCCGCGGGTGGTCGAGCGTCTCGGCGATGAGACGCAGCGCGTCGGCGCAGTCGTCGCGTGAGAGCTGGCCACCCAGGCACACGCGCACGGCCTCGGGCGGGTCGCCGTCGGTCGAGAATGCCGCGGCGGCGACCACGCCCACGCCCTGGCTGCGCAGGTAGCTCGCCAACTCGACGCCGCTCCAGCGCTGCGCGTTGCTGACGCCGGCGCCGTTCAGCGGCAGCCAGAGGTGAAA
>JANNJX010000351.1:0-2751 GCA_031396005.1 Burkholderiales bacterium | reverse complement strand
ATCTTCAGGCGGATCGGCGTCGACAGCACCGAGAACAACTCGGCCACCGAGTCGAACACCTGGTCTTGCGTGCTCTGTTTCGACATGCCACTCACCCCGTGCATTGCGATGGCCGTGATTGTATTCGCAAGCACCGATATTCAAGGCGCGCTACTTGAACCGGTAGTGGTCGCGGTTGAGCACCGCGGCGATGGCCGTCACCTCATCGGGAAACAGGCCGAGGTTCAACTCGGTGTTGCACTGCTCGACCATGCCGCGCAGAAAGCCCGGCGTGTTGATGCGCCCGGCCGGCCGGAACACCGATGCGCCGTCACCGCCGAACTTGCTGCGGTGGCATTCGGCGCATTGTTTGTCCTTGATGAGTTGCGCGCCGAGCGCCAGGTCGGCGCCCTTGAACAGCTCGGCTGCCGGCTGGGCCACCGCCACGCTCGCGCCGAGCAGAAGACCGCACCGGATCGACAGCAGCCCTGCAAAACGCACTGCGCTGCGCATGGTCACTCCGCCGCGGGTGACACGCCGCAATGCATCATGCCCCGGCGGGATAGTCGCTGATGCTGTCCATCTGCGCACACCAGCCTTCGATGTCGTCGAGATCGACGCCGCGCGTGTCACCCGCCGCTGCGTGCAGGCCCGGCCGCCAGCCCTGCCGCGTGTGCAGGCCCGGACCGACAGCGACGGCGCCTTCGATCGGCGCGCGCGCAAAGTAGGTGCTGCGGGTGACGACGACGGGAATGTCGGCGGCGCGCGCTGCCGCCACGCCACCCGGCGAATCTTCGATCGCCACCGCTTCGAGCGGGCCGATGCCCAGCGCACGCAGGCACTCGATGTAGACCTGGGGATCGGGTTTCTTGCGCTCCACGTCTTCGCCGCAGACGATGACGGCAAACGCGTGGCCCCATTGCGCGCCGAGATGCACCCGCAGCAGCGCATCGACGTTCGTCCGGCTGGTCGTGGTGGCCAGCCCCAAGCGCACCTCGCGCTGGCGGCACTCGTTCATCAGCCCCTGCACACCGACGCGCAGCGCGATGCCGGCGCTGCCGACCAGCTCGGCGTAGTGCACGTTCTTCTTGGCGTGGACCAAGCGCGCGATGGCTTCGCGCTCGGCCGGCGGCGGCGCGTTGGGGCGCTGGTTCATGTCGAACAGCAGGCGCTCGCGGCCGCCGGTGATGCGCAGCAGGTCGCCGTAGTGCGCCTCGTCCCAGCGCCAGGGCACGCCGCAATCTTCGAAGGCGCGGTTGAAGGCGACGCGGTGGCCGTCGCGCTCGGTTTCGGCGAGCGTGCCGTCGACGTCCCAGAGCACGGCTTTCAAACGGGTCATCGCGCGCTCACGGTGCCTTGGTCAGCGCGTGGCGGGCCACGTCGAGCAGGCCGGCGAAGACCCGGTCGGGGTTCGCGCTCTCGATCGGCAGGCCGCCGTTGTAGCCGTACGGCACCACCCACGCGCTGACGCCGGCGTTGCGCGCGGCCTGGACGTCGATCGACGAGTCTCCGACATGCGCGGTGCGCGCGGCGCTGGACTGCAGGGTGCGCATCACGTGTTCCAGCACCGAGCGATGCGGCTTTTTCTCGGGCAGCGAATCGCCGCCGATCAGCAGATCGAAAAAGCCATCGAGCCCCGTCACCGCGAGCACGCGCTCGGAGTGGCGCAACTCTTTGTTGGTGGTGCAGGCCAGGCGCACGCCGGCCGCCTTGAGTTGAGTCAGGGCCTCGACGCAGCCTGGGTAAGGCACGGCGGAGGTGCCCGTGGTCTGCGCGTAATGCCCGTCGAAGCTGGCCATGACCGCGTCGAACTGAACACGTTGCGCCAACGCTGGTTGTTCCTCGATACAACGCGCCAGCAACCTGCGCATCAGCTCGCGCGTGCCGGCGCCGATCAGCGCGGTGATCTCGGCCTGCGGCCGCTCGGCGATGCCGTGCGCCGCGAGCGCCAGGTTCGCGGCGGCGCCGATCTCGGCGGCGGTATCGACCAGCGTGCCGTCGAGGTCGAAGCTGATGACGTCGTACTGCATGCCGCGGTCAGTGCGACGTCCGCAATCCGCGGCGGATTCTTCGATCTCGCCCTGCACGCGCTCGGCCAGCGCTTCGGCGGACAAACCGAAGTGGGCGAAGACCTGCGCAGCCGGCGCTGATTCGCCGAAGCTGTCGACGCCGAGCGCCGCGCTGCACCCGTACTGGCTCCACCAGCGCGTCACGCCGGCTTCGACTCCTATGCGCGGCAGGCCGCGGCCGAGCACGTCCTCGCGGTAGGTGCGCTCCTCGCGGTCGAAGACGGTGGATGACGGGATCGAGACCACGCGCACCGGCAGGCCGCTCGCGTCGAGCAGTTGCTGCGCGGCCATCGCCATGCCGACCTCGGAGCCGGTGGCCAGGATCGACGCCACGGCATCGGCGCGATCGCTGAGCACATAGCCGCCGCGACGGATGTCATGCAGTTGCTGCGCGCTTCGCGTCTGCGCCGGCAGGTTCTGCCGCGACAGCAGCAGCGCCGACGGTCGGTCGGTTTGTTGCAGCGCATGCGTCCAGGCTAGCGCCGTCTCTGCAGCATCGCAGGGCCGCCAGACATCGAGGTTCGGAATCAGGCGCAGGCTCGCTGCGTGTTCGACCGACTGGTGCGTCGGCCCGTCTTCGCCGAGGCCGATGCTGTCGTGCGTGAAGACATGGATCACGCGCAGCTTCATCAGCGCGGCCATGCGGATGGCGTTGCGGCTGTAGTCGCTGAAGGTGAGGAAGGTGCCGCCGTACGGAATGAAG
>JANNJX010000160.1:0-1728 GCA_031396005.1 Burkholderiales bacterium | reverse complement strand
TTCGGCGCCATCTGCGGCAGCAGCATCGCAACCGCCGCCACGATGGCCAAGGTGGCGTACCCGCCGATGAAGAAACTGGGCTACGCCGACTACCTGAGCACCGGCGTCATCGCCGCCGGCGGCACGCTGGGCATCATGATCCCGCCGTCGACGATCCTCGTCATCTACGGCATCGTCACCGAAACCCACATCGGCAAGCTGTTCGCCGCCGGCGTGATCCCGGGCCTGCTGTGCGCGCTGATGATGATGGGCGCGGTGGCGTACATCACCTGGCGCGACCCCGCGGCCGGCCCCGGAGGCGAGCGCACCTCGTGGCGCGATCGCCTGCTGGCGGTGCGCAACATCTGGGGCGTGGCGCTGCTCGTCGTCGTCGTGCTCGGCGGCATCTACGGCGGTGTGTTCACGGCCACCGAGGGCGCGGGCATCGGCGCCTCGGGCGCGTTCTTCTTTGCGCTGGCACGCCGCGCGCTGACGTGGCGCGTGCTGTTCGAGGTGCTGGTGGAGAGCGCGCGCACCACGGCGATGCTGTTCACGATCCTGATCGCGGCGATGATCTTCTCCAGCTTCATCAACTTCACGACCATGCCCGGCGACTTGAAGGAGTGGCTGCTGCACCTGGGCCTGCCGCCGCTGGCGATCGTCGGCGCAATGATGCTGATCTACGTCATCCTCGGCACCATCATGGAAGAGCTGTCGATGGTGCTGCTGACCATCCCCGTGTTCTTCCCCATCGTCGTCGGGCTCGGGTTCGACCCGGTCTGGTTCGGCGTGCTGATCGTGCTCGTCGTGCAGATCGGCCTGATCTCGCCGCCGGTGGGCATGAACCTGTTCGTGCTCAATGCGCTGCTGAAGACGGTGCCGCTGGCGCAGATTTTCAAGGGCGTCTGGATGTTCGTCGCGGCGCTGGTCGTCGCGCTGGTGGTGGTGCTCGAGTTCCAGCCGCTGGCGTTGTGGTTGCCCGGGTTCATGAAGTGAGTTCGCCGGCGGTTTTGACGCTCGCCGCATGGCCACCGCGCGCAGCCGCGTAACGACGACGTAACGGCCTGCACCTAAACCATTCCCAAGGTCGCGCTTCGTGCGACCGATCCGGGAGTGAATGATGAATGCAACGATGAATCACCCGCGCGGCATGGTGCTGGCGTGGATGTTCGGTGCCGCGGCACTGGTCGCGGGATGCGGAGGAAACCACGGCGATGATGCGGCGACGCCTGCGGCTGGCGAGCCTGTGCCGTCACCGTCGCCGTCGCCGTCGCCATCCCCAACGCCGTCGCCTGCGCCCGCGCCCGCGCCCGCGCCCGCGTCGATTGCGCGGACCGAGGCCGGGGTGCCCGAGGGGCTGCCGGCCAGCGCGACCATCGGTACAGCCGGCGGCACGCTCGTCTCGTCGGACGGCCGGCTGACGATCAGCGTACCCGCGGGCGCGCTGGCCGCCGACACGCTGGTCGGCATCCAGCCGATCACCGCCACTGCGCCGGGGTCGTTCGGCTCGGGCTATCGGCTTTCGCCCGACGGCAACGGCTTTGCGCAACCGGTGACGCTGACTTTCAGCTATCTGGCCGACGAAGCCGCGGCGAGCGCGGCCGGGATGCTGCGCGTCGCGACGCGCGACGCGCGCGGCTACTGGCGGATGGTCGAGCCGGCGCGCGATGCCGCGCAACGCAAGCTGAGCGTCACGACGGCGCACTTCAGCGACTGGAGCTACGTCGGCGGGCGGCAGATCACACCGGC
>JANNJX010000343.1:0-7136 GCA_031396005.1 Burkholderiales bacterium | reverse complement strand
GCGGTGACGCAAGACAGCAGCGTCTTCATCGTCACACCCAGCCGAACTGGGCGCGAACGTCGCGGGCGGTGACGTTGATCGGCGCCGTGGGCGCTTGGGGGTACTGACGCAGGTTCGAAGCCCGAACACCACCGCCGTTCTGCCCGAGCACAGCCACCGCCTTGATGCGCCAACCGAGCGCTTTGAGCGCATCGACGTACGCCGGCGCGTCCGGCCGGTCGGCGCAGGACGGCAACAGGCAGAAGAGCACGGCTCGACAGCGCGCCTTGCCGACCTCGGCAACGAAGTCTTCAACGGTCGTGCGCGTGTCTTGCAGCGCGCCGACCCGCGCGTAGAAGCGCAGCGGAGTCTTCGAGCCTTGAATCAGGATGTCGCGCACGCTTCGGTTGAAGCAGCCGGCGAGGCTGCGCACCAGCGATGCCTTGCGGGTGTTGGGGTTGCCGATGATGAGATAAGCGTCCATCAGTGCTTCTGAACGTTTGCTTCAAGCTCGGACACCTTGACAGGTATGGTTAGCTTGCGCTTGGGCCAACTGCATCTGACTTGAAGATATCACCGGCCTGTTCGGCCGTCATCTCCTCGGCTGCGCGCGGCACGGCGTGCCTACCGTTTAGCATCAAGCTCATGTCCCGCTGTTCGATCGCACTGCTGTGCGCCGCACTCACCACCGGCTGTGCGTCAACGCGCACCACGACCCCCGGCGGCGTGCCGGTCGACACGCGCTACAGCAGCGCCAACCAGGACAGCCGCGCGCTGTTCCTCGTCATCCACTACACGGTGGCCAACCTGCCGTTGTCGATCAAGGTGCTGACCGAGCCGCCGCACGAGGTCAGCGCGCATTACCTCGTCAGCGATGAAGAGCCGCCGGTGATCTACCGCCTGGTGCCCGAAGACAAGCGCGCCTGGCACTCGGGGCCGAGCCACTGGCGCGGCCACCAGATGTTGAACGCGGGCTCGATCGGCATCGAGATCGTGCACCCGGGCTTTCGCCTGCGCCCCGATGGCGCGCGCGAGTACTTGCCGTTTCCCAAAGCGCAGATCGACGCGCTGCTGCCGCTGGTCAAGGACATCGTCGAACGCCACGGCATCCGGCCCGAGCGCATCGTCGGCCACAGCGACGTGCTGCCGCAATACAAGGAAGACCCGGGGCCGATGTTTCCGTGGCAGCGCCTGGCCGATGAAGGCTTGATCCCGTGGCCCGATGCGCAGCGCGTGGCGGCGCAGCGCCTTGTCTTCGAGCAGGCGTTGCCCGACGTGGCCTGGTTCCAGCAGATGCTGGCCAAGCACGGTTTCGCGCCGCTCGCCAGCGGTGTGCCCGATGAAGCGACGCGGCGCACCATCTCCGCATTCCAGATGCGCTTTCGGCCTGCCCGATTCGACGGCACGCCCGATGCCGAAACCGCCGCGATCCTGCACGTGCTGGTGACGCCGCCGTGAACCAACGCGACGCCATGCCCGACAAGAAAAAGAAGCCGACACCGCGCAAGCGCGCTGCGAGCAGCGCCACCACCGAAACACCCGACGCCAAGCACCCACGTCTCGATCGCTACGCGACGCCCGATCTCGTCGCGGCGTTCGTCGATGACCAGTCCGAGGCGGTGGCCGCCGTGCGCGCGGCAGTAGCCGACATCGCCCGCGCCGTTGATGCCGCCGTGCCGCGCATGCGCGCCGGCGGTCGGCTGATCTACATCGGCGCCGGGACCAGCGGCCGCCTGGGCGTGCTCGACAGCGTCGAGCTCACGCCCACCTTCAACTGGCCACCCGAGCGCGCCCGCGCACTGATGGCCGGTGGCGACCCTGCCATGTACGTCTCGGTCGAAGGCGCGGAGGACGACGCATCGCAGGCCGCGCAGGACCTGCACCGCCTCGGGCCGACTGAGAACGACGTCGTCATCTGCGTCGCCGCTTCGGGCAGCACGCCGTACGTGCTCGGCGCGATCCAGCACGCGCGCATGTGCGGCGCATTGACCATCGGCATCGCCAACAACCCGGGCTCGGCGGTCGCGGCGTTGGCCGAGATCGGCATCACGCTGGCCACCGGCGCCGAGGTCATCAGCGGCTCGACACGCCTGAAGGCCGGCACGGCGCAGAAGATCGCGCTCAACACGTTCTCGTCGGCGCTGATGGTGCGGCTGCACAAGGTCTTTGGCAACCTGATGGTCGATCTGCGGGCGTCGAACTCAAAGCTGATAGCGCGCGCGGAGCGGCTGACGGTGCTGGCCACGGGGTGCTCGATCGACCAAGCGCGCGAGACCTTGTCGCAATGCGGCTGGCACATCAAGACCGCGATCGTCGCCATCGAACGCAACGTCGATGTGGCCACGGCCGACAAGTTGCTCGACGCCGCAGACGGCGACACCTGGGCTGCGTTGGGCGCACCGTTGCTGTGACGCCCGCACCACGGCGCTGCGTTGCACCAACGCAGACACCGCGGGTTTCACCGATTGGCCGCAACAACGCTGCACGGCTACCGTCGCCGCTCGCTCATCGAAAAACTGAGGCGGTATCAAGGAGTTCCCATGCAGCTCAAGGCCCTGGCCCAAGGCTTGGTCATCGCAGGTCTGGTCACACCCGCCCTCGCACAACAAACGCAACGCATCGAAATCACCGGCTCGAGCATCAAGCGCGTGCAGGCCGAAGGCGCGCTGCCGGTGCAGGTGATCCGCGCGGCGGACATTGAAAAGCAGGGCATCTCCAACGCCGAGCAGTTGGTGTCGATCCTGGCGTCCAACGGCAACGGCGTGGACAACCTGGTCTCCAACCAGGGCGGCGATTTCCTCAACAGCCTGGCCAATTCGGGCCGCGGCGCCAACAACGGCGCGTCGGGCGTTTCTCTGCGCGGCCTGGGCGCGCAGAACACGCTGGTGCTGTTGAACGGCCGCCGCGTCTCGGCACACGGCTTGAACGGCAAGTCGGTGGACCTGAACGCGATTCCACTGGCAGCGATCGATCGCATCGAGATCTTGAAAGACGGCGCGAGCGCAATCTACGGCACCGACGCCATCGGCGGCGTCATGAACTTCATCTTGAAGCGCGACTACCGCGGCCTCGAAGTCAGCGGCTTCGTCGACTTCACGCAAGGCGGCGGTGGCGACATCGTCAAGGGCAGCCTGCTCTACGGCCTGGGCTCGCTCGACAGCGACGGCTTCAACGTCATGGCCGCGCTGTCGATCGACAGCAACACCCGGCTGCGCGGTTCGCAGCGCGATTTTCACAACGGCTACCAGCCGAGTAAGGGCTTGGTGCCCGACACCACGGGCACGCCGCATGCCAACGTGGGCGCCGCCGCCGGCACCGCGCTGGGCAGCAACTTTCAGCCGCCGGGCGGCATCACCGGCGGCTACAACCGCGTCAACGGCCTGATCGAAAGCGGCCTCGGTTGCGAGGTCCTGCCCAACCAGTACCTGTATCGCGGCGACCTCACCGGCTCGCCGCGCGCCAGCCGCGCCTGCGTCTACGACTACGGCAAGGACTGGAGCCTGATGCAGCCGGTCGACCGCTACAACCTGGTCTCGCGCGGCACCTTCAAGCTCGGCACCGACCACAGCGCCTTCGTCGAACTCTCGGCGTCGAAGGTCAAGTCCGCCGTCGAGTACACCGCCAACCAGATCACCACTTTTGATCGCGGCGCCAACTACCCGGTGGGCGGCCCGTACTACCCGACGGCGCTTGCCGATGCGATCAACGCGCAGGACCCGGGCCGCTTCGACACGAGTCTGCCGGTGCGCATCCGCTGGCGTTGTCTCGAATGCGGCCCGCGCCAGCAAGACACCGAAGTCAACGCCTACCGGCTGCTGGCCGGCATGGAAGGCGTGATCGCCGGCTTCGACTACAAGTTCGGCCTGTCCACCGCGCGCAGCTCGGGCGAAACCACGCTCGGCGATGGCAACTTGTATGAAGGCCGCTTCAAGGCGGCCATGGACACCGGCCTCATCAACCCCTTCTTGCTGCCTGGGCAGACGCAGACGCCCGAAGCGCTGGCGCTGATCGAGGCCACCAAGGCCCGCGGCGCCAAGCTCTACGGCGGCACGGCGCAGGTGCGGCAGATCGACGGCACCGTGTCGCGCGAATTGTTCGCGCTGCCGGCCGGCCCGTTGGCCGCGGCCGTCGGCTTCGACGTGCGCAAGGAGACCTTCGAGTTCCGCGACCAGTCCGGCACCGAAGTCATCATCGGCGCCGGCTCGCCCGCCGCGCTGCCGAAGGTCGATCGCGACATCAAGGCCGTCTTCGCCGAGCTCAACGTGCCGATCGTCAAGAACCTCGAAGCGCAGCTCGCCGTGCGCCACGACCGCTACAGCGACTTCGGCAAGACCACCAACCCGAAGGTGGCGCTGTCGTGGCGGCCGCTGCCGCAACTGCTGCTGCGCGGCTCGTTCAACAAGGGCTTCCACGCGCCGGATTTCGGCCCGCTGTACGAAGGCGCGAGCCCCGGCCAGTTCACGAGCGACGTCGATGACCCGTCGTTCACCTGCGACCCGGCGGCGCCGGATCCGCGCTTTTGCGGCATCCGGCCGGCAACGGAATCCGGCGGCAACCCGAACCTCAAGCCCGAGAAGTCCAAGCAGTGGTCGGTCGGCTTCGTCGTCTCGCCGGTGGACTGGTTCTCGGCCAGCATCGATCTGTTCAACGTCGAGATCAGCGACCGCATCTCCAACCGCACGCCGCAAGAGGTGCTCGACAACAACCTGACCCAGTTCATCGAGCGCAACCCGGACGGCACGATCGGCTTGGTGCGCGGCGGCTGGATCAACGTCGCCGGCGACAAGGTGCGCGGCGCCGACATCAACCTGTCGCTCAATCACAAAAACGCTCTCGGCAAGTGGACGGCCGATCTCGACGGCACCTACCTGAAGAGCTTCAAGTCGCGCAAGTCCGCCAACGAGCCCGAGAGCGAGCGCGTCGGCGAGTTCGGCGATTTCGACTACCTGTGGGACCTGAAGCTGCGCTGGAAGCACACCGCCACCTTCGGCTTCGAGCGCGGCGACTGGAGCACGAGCTTCACGCAGATCTACAGGTCGAGCTACAAGAGCGAGGTCGATGGCTTCGGCAGCGGCGTCATCCTGCAGGACCTGGGCTTCCAGACCAAGGTCAAGGCCTACACGCTGTACAACCTGTCGGTGAGCTACGGCGGCATCAAGAACACCAAGCTGACGCTCGGCATCACCAACCTGTTCGACCGCGACCCGCCGTTCTCGACCCACAACGTCGACAACGTCGCCGGTGCGGGCTGGGACGCGCGTGTGGGTGACCCGCGCGGCCGCGCCTTCAACGTCCGCCTGACGCACAAGTTCTTCTGACAGCGGGCGCGTGCCAAGATCACGGGGTCCTCGCCGACCCCGTTTTCCATTCACCTTGATCGCCTTCCTGCTCAAGCGCCTCGCGCTGCTGCTGCCGACCTTCATCGGCATCACGCTGGCGGCTTTCTTCCTGATCCGCCTCGTGCCCGGCGATCCGATCGAGGTCATGGTGGGAGAGCGCAAGCTCGATGCGCAAGCGCATGCGCGGCTGGTGACGCAACTCGGGCTCGACCAGCCGCTCGTCGTGCAATACGGCCAATACCTTTGGCAGACCGTGCGTGGCGACCTCGGCACGTCGATCGTTTCGCGTGAGCCGGTGGTGCGTGAATTCGCTGAGCTGTTTCCGGCGACGATCGAACTCGCATTGGCCGCACTCGTGCTCGCGCTGGCCGTCGGCGCCACGCTCGGCGCGCTCGCGGCACTCCACCGCGGCAAGCTCGTCGACCAGGGCGTGATGGGCCTGGCCACGCTCGGCTACTCCATGCCGATCTTCTGGTGGGGCCTGGTGCTGATCATGGTGTTCTCGGTCGATCTCGGCCTCACGCCCGTCTCGGGCCGCATCGCCATCGAGTACGACATCGAAGCGCGCACCGGCTTCATGCTGATCGACAGCGTGCTGTCCGGGGAGGCCGGCGCGTTGACCAGCGCGCTGCGCCACCTGCTGCTGCCCGCGCTCGTGCTCGGCACGGTGCCGATGGCGGTGATCGCGCGCATGACACGATCTTCGCTGCTCGAAGTGCTGCGTGAAGACTTCATGCGCAGCGCGCGTGCGCGCGGCCTGTCGCCGTGGCGTGTCGTCGTGGTGCACGGTTTGCGCAACGCGTTGATCCCGGTCATCACCGTCGTCGGTCTGCAGACCGGTGCGCTGCTCGGCGGCGCGGTGCTGACCGAAACGATCTTCTCCTGGCCCGGCATCGGCAAGTGGCTGATTGACTCGATCGGCCGGCGCGACTATCCGGTCGTGCAGGCCGGCATCCTGATCTCGGCGTTGACGTTCATCGCTGCCAATCTAGTGGTTGATGTTTTGTACGGCGTGGCCGATCCGCGGATGCGGGATCGCGCATGAGCCCCACCTCCGTTCGGGCTGAGCCTGTCGAAGCCGTCGTGCCCCCAGGCCCACTGCGTGAGTTCTGGCAAGGCTTTTCGGTCAATCGCGGCGCATTGATCGCGCTCTTCGTGCTGCTGTTCATCGGCGCCGCTGCCGTCTTCGCCCCCTGGCTCGCACCACACGACCCGCTCGAACAATTCCGCCAGCACATGCTGACGCCGCCGCTGTGGCAAGACGGCGGCATGCGCAGCTATCCGCTCGGCACCGACGAGCTCGGCCGCTGCCTGCTGTCACGGCTGATGCACGGCGCGCGCATCTCGCTGGCCATCGGCGCGATGTCAGTGCTGATGGCGCTGGTCCCCGGTGTGATCCTCGGCCTCGTCGCCGCGTTCAACGAACGCACGCTGTCGCCGCCGATCATGCGCACGATGGACGTGCTGCTGGCGCTGCCGGGCATCCTGCTGGCCATCTGCGTCATCACCATCCTCGGCCCGGGCCTGTTGAACACGATGATCGCGATTGCCGTCGGCTCGCTGCCCGGCACGACGCGGCTGGCGCGCGCCGCGGCGATGGGCGAGATCGGCAAGGAGTACGTCACGGCCAGCCGCATCGCCGGCGCCGGCACGCTGCGCCTGATGTTCGTCACCGTGTTGCCGAACTGCACAGCGCCGCTGATCGTCAACGCCACGCTGGCGTTTTCTTCGGCGGTGCTCGAGACCGCGGCGCTCGGCTTTCTCGGTCTCGGCGTGCCGGCGCCGTTGCCGGAGTGGGGCACGATGCTGGCGTCGGCG
>JANNJX010000341.1:0-5862 GCA_031396005.1 Burkholderiales bacterium | reverse complement strand
GGCCGCGGCGATGGCGGGCAAGGTCTGCATCGTCGAGGTCGATCGCATCGTCGAGGTCGGCGAGCTGGCGCCGGACGACATCCACCTGCCCGGCATCTACGTGCACCGCATCGTGCACAACGCAACGCCCGAGAAGCGCATTGAAAAGCGCACCGTCCGCACTGCCTGAGGAAAACGACATGCCCTGGACCCAAGATCAGATGGCGGCCAAAGCGGCCGGCGAACTCAAGGACGGCTACTACGTCAACCTCGGCATCGGCATCCCGACGCTGGTGGCCAACTTCGTGCCGAACGACATCGAGGTCTGGCTGCAGAGCGAGAACGGCATGCTCGGCATCGGTCCGTTCCCGACCGAAGCCGAGGTCGACGCCGACTTGATCAACGCCGGCAAGCAGACGGTGACGACCATTCCCGGCTCCTCGATCTTCGGCTCGCACGATTCGTTCGCGATGATCCGCGGCGGCAAGATCGATCTCAGCATCCTCGGCGCGATGCAGGTCAGCGAGAAAGGCGACCTCGCCAACTGGATGATCCCCGGCAAGATGGTCAAGGGCATGGGCGGCGCGATGGATCTGGTGGCCGGCGTGCCGCGCGTCATCGTCGTCATGGAGCACGTGGCGAAGAAGAAGGACGGCACGACCGACCTCAAGATCTTGCCGCAATGCACGCTGCCGCTGACCGGCGTGGGCGTCGTCAACCGCATCATCACCGACCTGGCGGTGATGGACGTGACGCGTGAGGGCGTGAAGGTGGTGGAAATGGCGCCCGGCGTGTCGCGCGAAGAGCTGCAGAGCAAGACCGGTATCGTATTGCGCTGACGAAACCCGACACGCGATGCTAGGGGGCGCAGGGCGCCCCCTTTTTCCTGCGTGCGGCGCAGAATTTCGGTGTTCTTCGGACCTGAAAGGATGCAGCCATGCGAACCCAACTCCTGGCGGCCGTTGCCGCCGCTTCATGTGTTCTCTGCGGCGTCGGCCGTGCCCACGAAACCGAAGAAGGCAAGGGCCAGCTCGGCAAGGTCAGCTTCGCCAACAGCTGCGACGCCAAGGTGCAGCAGGAGTTGCAGCGCGCGGTGGCGATGCTGCACTCGTTCTGGTTCACTGCCGGCGAAAAGGCTTTCCGCCACGTGCTCGAAGACGATCCGGGCTGTGGCATCGCCACCTTCGGCATCGCCGCCATCTTGATGAACAACCCGCTCGCCGGGCAGGGCGCTTCGCCCCAGGCCGCGCAAACGGCCGCGGCGGCGATCGAACAAGGGCGGCGCGTCGGTGCGAAGACACAGCGCGAGCGCGACTACATCGAGGCCGTCGCCACCTACTACACCGACTTCGCCAACAAGCCCGAGCGCGCGCGCCAGGCCGCGCGCGCGCAGGCCTTCGAGTCGCTGGCAGCGAAGTACGCCGACGACGACGAGGCGCAGATTCTCGCGGCGCTGTACGTTGCCGGCACGCAGTCGCAGGCTGATCAGACCTATGGCGCCTACCTGAAGGCAGCCACGGTGCTGGAACGGCAGTTCGTCAAATACCCGGACCACCCGGGCGTGGCGCATTACCTGATCCACAGCTACGACGCGCCGCCGATTGCGGTCAAGGGGCTCGACGCCGCGCGCCGCTACTCGAAGATCGCGCCCGACGCGCCGCATGCGCTGCACATGCCCTCGCACATCTTCACGCGCGTCGGTGCATGGCAGGACTCGGCGGCCGTGAACCGACGCTCGGCCGACGTGGCGAAGACCGACGGCAACGGCAACGAGGCGTTCCACGCCGCCGACTACATGGTCTATGCGAATCTGCAGCTCGGCCGCGACAAGGCGGCGCTCAAGGTGCAGGACGAATTCAACCGCGAGGTCAAGACCAACCCGCAGGTCTTCGTCGGCCCCTACGCGGCGGTGGCGATCCCCGCACGCCTGGCGCTCGAACGAGGCGACTGGAAAGCGGCGTCGCAACTGCCGCAACAAGGCACGCAGTTCGCCTTCGTCGAAGCCATCACCACGTTCTCACGCGCGCTCGGCGCGGCGCGCCTGGGCGACGCGGCCGCCGCCGAACAGGAAGCGCAGCGCCTGGAGACGCAGCACAAAGCGCTGCTCGAGGCGAAGAACAACTACTGGGCCACCGAAGTCGAAGTGCAGCGCGTTGCCGTTGCCGCCTGGATCGCCAAGGCCAAGGGACAGAACGACGAGGCGCAGAAGCTGATGCGCGCCGCCGCCGACATGGAAGACCGCAACGAGAAGCACATCGTCACGCCGGGCCGCATGGCGCCGGCGCGCGAGCTGCTCGGCGAGATGCTGCTCGAAATGAAGCAGCCGGCCGCGGCGTTGAAGGAGTTCGAGCAGTCGCAAGTGCGCGAGCCGAATCGCCTGCGCGGTTATGTCGGCGCTGCCGCGGCAGCCGACGCCGCGGGCGAGCGCGACAAGGCACGCCAGCACTACGCCAAGCTCGTCGAGCTGACGCGCGAGGCGGACACGGCGCTGCCGGAAATCGCGCGCGCCAAGACCTGGCTGGCCGCGCGGTGACGTTGCGACGGGTGGCACTGGCGGCAGCGCTGCTGTTGGCGCTGCCCGTGCGCGCGGTGCAGTCGGACGACGGCGACGATCAGGCCCTGCTCGCCGACGCCGACTACATCGCCGGCCGCGCCGCGCTCAAAGGCGGCGACTTCGCGGCCGCGCTGCGCCGTTATCAGGCGGCGCTGAAGCGCTTTCCCGACGCGGCCGACGTGCACAACGAACTCGGCTTCACGCATCGCAAGCTGCGCCGCATGGACGAGGCCTTCGTGCACTACAAGCGCGCGCTGGTCTTGAAGCCCGAGCATCGCGGCGCGCACGAGTACATCGGCGAGGCCTACCTGATGGTGGGCGACGTCGCCGGCGCCGAGCGCCACCTGAGCGCGCTGCGATCGCTGTGCCTGCTGCCCTGCGACGAGATGAAAGACCTGGCGCAGGCGATCACGGCGTACAAGGCCGGCCGCGCGAAGCCTTGAACAGGGCCGGTCGGCGCAGCGATCCGATGGCGCGTCACGGGCAGCTGCCGATCACGTAGTAGTTCGGCCCGGTCTGCTTGAGCGTCGTCGTGACGAAGACGTTCCACAGGCCCATGTTCTGGTTCGAGCCGTTGGCCCGTGCGTAGCCGCCGTTGACGTTGGCGCGGCCGGCGTTGACGTGCGCGTAGTTCGACGCCGTCGTGCAGACGGCAGCCGTGCCCGTCGTCGTTGCGTTGACGGCTGCCGAGCGCGCGCCTTCGGCACCCGCGCCGTCGATCGCCGCGACGCTCCAGCCGTAGCCGGTGGCTGCGGCCAGGCCGCTGTCGACCAAGGTCGTGCCCGCCACCGCCGAAGCGTTGACCTTGGCGCTGTTGCGATAGACGTTGTAGCCGCTGGCGCCGACGACGGCGTTCCAAGAAATCGTCATGCTGTTCGCGCTGGCGCCCGAGGCCGCCACGCCGGTCGGCGCCGGCAATGCGCTGCCACCACCGCCACCGCCGCCGCTGCCCGACGCCAGCCGATCGACCATCGCCTTGATGGCGGCCTGCTGGCTGCCGGCGCGCTGCGCAAAGTTGCTGCCGTACCAGCCGATCCAGTCCCAGCAACCGTTCGGGTTGGCGAGCGACCCGCTGGCTGAGGTGGCGCGGCTGGTATTGTCGACGCGCGTCTGCGGGAAGAGGACGACGATGCTGTTGGTGTCGGCCCAGCGTGTGTAGCCGGTGTTGCGAACGAAGCGCTCGCCGATCTTCGCCGTGTTCTGCTGGCAGCCGTGCAGCGCCACGTGCAGGCGGCACGACGCGCCGGCCGCGCAGTCGGCCGGCACGTAAACCCAGCCGGTCGCGGCCAGGCCCGGGTTGCTGGTGAAACTGCTCTGGTCGAACTCGGTGTAGTGCGCCGGGGCCGGCGCGTTGTTGCGCGGCGCGAGCGTGCCGTAAAACTTGGTCAACGCGGCCTTGGCGCCGTCGTACCCGCAGTTGGCGAGGTACGGCGAGGCGCTGCTGTTGCAGGCGTTGTTGCCGCTGCTGTCGAAGTCGGTGGGGAAAACATGCGCGGTGCCCGCGCGCTGCACGAACTCGAGGTTGGCCGCGGCGACGCCGTTGTTGACGTACTGCGTGCGCAGCGCGTTCATCGGGTTCGGGCCGACCGTGGCGTCGCTGCTGCCGACGAAGAGATAAACCTTCTGCGCCGCGATGTTGGCCTTGGCGTCGATGGCCGTGCCGCTCCAGTTGTTGATGTCGGCCTGCATCATGTTCAGCATCGACGCGCCGATCGACGCGTTGTACATGCAGGCCGTGTAGTTGCTGTGGCCGGCACACATGTACGGCCCGCCAGCGAACACGCCGACGCCCTTGAAGGTGGCCGAGTACGCCATGCCGAGCTGATTGGCCATGAAGCCGCCGGACGACAAACCGGAGACGGTGATCTGCCTGCGGTCGATGTTCAGGCTCGGCAGGGGCAGGGCGGCTTGCGCCGAGCCGGCGCTGAGCAGCAGCAAGGCGGCGGTCAGGCAACGGCTCATGGCTGCCTCGTATTGGACGGCAGCGCCTGGCCCGCACGGCGCCGCTCCTTCAGGCTGTCGACCTCGGCGAGCTGCGTCCGCAACGCCGCGATCTGGTCCTTCTCGTCTTCGCTCAGGCCCTTCAACTCGACATGCCGCAGCAGGATGCCGAGCACGTCGCCGAGGCGGCCGAGCTGTCGGCCGTAGCTGCCGACCTCCTCGAGGATCTCTTGCTCGAGCGCGGGATCGGCGCTGCGGCCGAGGTTGATGTTGACCAGCCCCACCTGCGAGCCGCTGAAGCGGGTGAACCAGGTCCACGGGTTGATCGTCTGCAGGACATCGCCGGACAACGGCAAGCGGACATGGGGCATGGTGGATTCCCGGGTCGCGTGGATGAGAGATGCCGGGGCGCATCATCCCCGAAACTCCGCCGCCGCGGGCAGGAACTGCGTCAGCCTTGTTTCAACGCCCGCGCCACCTCGGTCACGAGCGCCGGCCCCTTGTAGATGAGCCCGGTGTAGATCTGCACCAGGTTCGCCCCGGCCTTGATCTTCGTTCGTGCATCGTCGCCGCTCATGACGCCGCCGACACCGATGATGGGATACGCGCTGCCGACTTCGGCGCGCAGCAGGCGGATGATCCGGTTGCTGCCGGCCAGGAGCGGCGCGCCCGACAGGCCGCCGGTTTCCTGCCCATTGGGCAGGTGGTTGACGCCGTGGCGCGAGACGGTGGTGTTGGTGGCGATGACACCATCGACGCCGTGCCTTTGCAGCGTGGCAGCGATCGACTTGACCTCGTCTTCGTCAAGGTCCGGCGCGATCTTGACGAAGATCGGCTTCGGTCCGTAGTCGCGTGCCAGTTCGGCGCGGCGCTCCATCAGGCGCTGCAGCAACCACTGCAGTTGCTCGTCGCTTTGCAGCGCGCGCAGGTTCTGCGTGTTCGGGCTCGAGATGTTGACCGTCACGTAATCAGCGTACGGGTAGACGCCGCGCATGCAGGCCAGGTAGTCGTCCGCCGCCTTGTCGATCGGCGTCGCCGCGTTCTTGCCGATGTTCAGACCCAGCAGGCCGCCGTGCGCGCGAAAGCTCCTGGCCTTCTGCACGTGGCCGATGAAGGCGTCGAGGCCATCGTTGTTGAAGCCCAGGCGGTTGACCAGCGCCTTGGCATCGGGCACGCGGAAGATGCGCGGTTTCGGGTTGCCTGGTTGCGCCAACGGCGTCACCGTGCCGACCTCGATGAAGCCGAAGCCCATCGCGCCCAGGCCGTCGATGGCGCGGCCGCCCTTGTCGAGGCCGGCGGCCAGGCCGACGCGGTTGGGGAAGGCGAGGCCGGCGATGTTGACCGGGTCGGCAATCCGCGGCTGCTGCCAGACCGCTTGGGCGGGCGTG
>JANNJX010000059.1:0-3195 GCA_031396005.1 Burkholderiales bacterium | reverse complement strand
AGGCCGTCTTCGCCGAGCTCGACCGCGTCTGCAAGCCCGGCGCGGTGCTGGCCACCAACACCTCGTACCTCGACATCGACGCCATCGCGGCCAGCATCTCCCGGCCGCAGGACGTGCTGGGCCTGCACTTCTTCTCGCCGGCGCACATCATGAAGCTGCTGGAGATCGTCGTGCCGGCCCGGGTGAGCGCCGACGTGGTGGCCACCGGCTTCGAGCTGGCGAAGAAGCTGCGCAAGGTGGCCGTGCGTGCGGGCGTGTGCGACGGCTTCATCGGCAACCGCATCCTCGCCGTCTACCGGCAGGCGGCCGACTACATCATGGAGGACGGCGCCTCGCCCTACCAGATCGACGAGGCGCTGCGCGAGTTCGGCTACCCGATGGGGCCGTACCAGGTGGCCGACCTGGCCGGCGGCGACATCGGCTGGGCCACGCGCAAGCGCCGCGCCGCCACGCGCGATCCGCGCGCCCGCTACGTGCAGGTCGCCGACCGGATCTGCGAGCGCGGCTGGTTCGGGCAGAAGACCGGGCGCGGTTACTACCTCTATGCCAAGGGCTCGCGCAGCGGCACGCCCGACCCGGAGGTACTCGCCATCGTCGACGCCGAGCGCACACGAGCGGGCATCACGCCGCGCAGCTTCAGCAACGACGAGATCGTGCGCCGCTACCTGGCCGCGATGATCAACGAAGGCGCCAACGTCGTGCACGAGGGCATCGCGCTGCGGCCGCTCGACGTCGACGTGGTCTTCATCGCCGGCTACGGCTTCCCGCGCCAGCGCGGCGGCCCGATGAAGTATGCCGACACCGTCGGCCTGCCGCGGGTGCTGGCCGACATCCGCGAGTTCGCCCAGGAAGACCCGCTGTTCTGGCAGCCGTCGCCGTTGCTGGTCGATCTGGTCGCGCGCGACAAAAACTTCGACAGCCTGAACAAGATCGCCTAGAACCTAGAGAACAGGAGACCCGCCATGCGCGAAGCCGTCATCGTCTCGACCGCCCGTACCCCGCTCACCAAGGCGCACCGCGGCGAATTCAACATCACCCCCGGCGCCACGCTGGCCGCCTTCGCGGTGAAGGCCGCCGTCGAGCGCTCGGGTGTGGACCCGGCGCTGATCGAGGACGCCATCCTCGGCTGCGGCTACCCCGAAGGCACGACCGGGCGCAACGTGGCGCGCCAGTCAATCGTGCGCGCCGGGCTGCCGATCACCATCGCCGGCGCCACGGTGAGCCGCTTCTGCGCCTCCGGGCTGCAGGCGATCGCGATCGCCGCCGGACGCATCGTCGTCGACGGCGCGCCGGCAATGATCGCCGGCGGCGTCGAAAGCATCTCGCAGATCCGCGGCCGCAGCGCGGCCGACGGCGGCGACGCGAGCCTTGATCCGTGGATCGTCGAGCACAAGCCCGCGCTCTACCTGTCGATGATCGAGACCGCCGACATCGTCGCTGCGCGCTACGGCATCGGCCGCGAGGCGCAGGACCGCTTCTCCGCCGAGAGCCAGCGCAAGACCGAGGCGGCCCAGGCGGCGGGCCGCTACCGCGACGAGATCGTCTCCGTCACCACCACGATGGCGGTGACCGACAAGGAAACCAAGGCGGTGACGCAGCGCACGGCGACGGTCGATGCCGACACCTGCAACCGCAAGGGCACCACTTATGAGGCGCTCGCCAAACTGGAGGCGGTCAACGGCGAGGACAAGTTCGTCACCGCGGGCAACGCATCACAACTGTCCGACGGCGCGTCGGCTTGCGTGATGGTCGAGGCGCGCGAGGCCGAGCGCCTGGGCTTGAAGCCCCTCGGCGCGTTCCGCGGCTTGGCCTTGGCCGGCTGCGAGCCCGACGAGATGGGCATCGGCCCGGTCTTCGCAGTGCCCAGGCTGCTGGCGCGCCACGGCCTGAAGGTCGAGGAGATCGGCCTGTGGGAGCTCAATGAAGCGTTCGCTTCGCAGGCGATTTACTGCCAGCAACGCCTGGGCATTCCCGACGAGCGCCTCAACGTGAACGGCGGCGCGATCTCGATCGGCCACCCGTTCGGCATGACGGGCGCGCGGCTTGCCGGGCATGTGCTGATCGAGGGCCGGCGCCGCGGCGTGAAGTACGCCGTCGTGACGATGTGCATCGCCGGCGGCATGGGCGCCGCCGGCCTGTTCGAAATCTACTGAGGAGGCCGAGCATGGACCTGAACTTCACTCGCGAAGAAGAGGCCTTTCGCACCGAGGTGCGTGCCTTCCTGGCCGACAAGCTGCCGGCCGCGCTGTCAGACAAGGTGCGCAACGGCCGGCACCTCGCCAAGGCCGACCACGACCAGTGGCACGCGATCCTCAACCAGCGCGGCTGGCTCGCCAACCATTGGCCCGAGCCCTACGGCGGCCCCGGCTGGAACGCGGTGCAGAAGTTCATCTTCGAGAACGAGTGCGCGCTCGCCCATGCGCCGCGCATCGTGCCCTTCGGCGTCAACATGCTCGGACCGGTGCTCATCAAGTACGGCAACGAGGCGCAGAAGCAGCGCTGGCTGCCGCGCATCCTCGACGGCTCCGACTGGTGGTGCCAGGGCTACTCGGAGCCCGGCGCCGGCTCCGACCTGGCGTCGGTGAAGACCAGCGCGGTGCGCGGCAGCGACGCGCAGGGCGAGCACTACATCGTCAACGGCCAGAAGACCTGGACCACGCTCGGCCAGCACGCCAACATGATCTTCTGCCTGGTGCGCAGCGCGCGCGACGCGAAGAAGCAGGAAGGCATCAGCTTCCTGCTCGTGGACATGAGCTCGCCCGGCGTCGTGGTGCGGCCGATCATCACGCTCGACGGCGAGCACGAGGTCAACGAGGTGTTCTTCACCGACGTGCGGGTGCCGGCCGAGAACGTGGTCGGCGACGTCATGTCGACCAGCAGGAAGGAGATGCCGTCCTGCCTGCGCTGCTCGCGTGAAGTGCGCGCCAGGCAGAACATCCAGTCGGCGCAATGCGCGAAGCTGGTCCAGGTTTTCTGGCCGCTGACGCGATAGGTGTCGCCGACCCGCTCGGCGCGCGTCGTCAATGCCGCCAGATCCGAACCGGCGCCGGGCTCCGAGTAGCCCTGGCACCACCAGTCGGCGCTCTCCAGGATACGCGGCAGGAAGACACGCTTCTGCTCGTCGCTGCCGTAGCGGATGATCACCGGCGCCACCCGGTCCAGTCCGAAGGGGTTGACGAAGGGCGCGTCGCCGGC
>JANNJX010000823.1:0-3692 GCA_031396005.1 Burkholderiales bacterium | reverse complement strand
TGCTGCGTCGCGAAGATCCGCGCGAGATCGAGAAATCGCTCGACGTGATCGTCACCCGCACCGAGGGCCTGCGCTCGGTGGGCGTGCGCCGCGCCGACGGCAAGCTCGTCGTCGCCACGCCGGCGCATGCGCAAGGCTGGCGCCTCGATGAAGACGATCGCTCGCGGCCCGAGCAGATCACGGTGTCGCTGGCGGCCAACGGCGAGCGCTGGGGCCGCGTCGAAATGGCGTTCGCAGCCGACGACACGCACCCGCTGCTGGCCTTCTTCAAACAGCCGCTGGTGCAGATGCTGCTTTTCATCGGCATCGCCGGCTGGCTGGTCTTCGGCCTGTACATGCGCCGCGCGCTGCAACACCTGGATCCGGCGTCGGTGGTGCCCGAACGCGTGCAGGGCGCCTTCGACGCCATGGCCGAAGGCGTGGTCGTGCTCGATTCGCGCAGCCGCGTGATGTTGTCGAACAAGGCCTTTCGCGCGTTGCACCCGCAACTGGCCGAGGTGCCCACCGGCAGCAGCCTGGCAGCCTTGCCCTGGCTGTCGTTGTGCCTGCCGGCGGACGCGGCGCAGCACCCGTGGGCGCGCGCGATGACCGAGCGCACGGCCAATGCCGGCACCGCGCTCGAGGCGGGGCAGGGCGCCGACAAGCGCCAGCTCGTGCTCAACGCCGCGCCGATCAGCGACGCCGGCGGCGCCGTGCGCGGCTGCATGGTCACCGTCAACGACATGTCGGCGCTGCACCATGCCAACGAGGCGCTGCGCGAGGCGATGACGGCGCTGGCCGGCTCGAAGCGCGAGGTCGAGCAGAAGAACCTCGAGTTGGAGCGCCTGGCCACGCGCGACCCGCTGACCGGTGCGTTGAACCGCCGCGCCTTCCACGCCGCGTTCGACAGCATGTGGCGCGAGGCCGTGCGCGCCGGCAGCAGCCTGAGCTGCCTGATGGTCGACATCGACCACTTCAAGAACATCAACGATTCGCATGGCCACGGCGTCGGCGACCGTGTCATCCAGGAGGTGGCGCGCAAGCTGCAGGAGTCCGTGCGCGGCACCGACCTGTTGTGCCGCTGGGGCGGCGAGGAGTTCTGCGTCGTCGTCAGCGGCCTCGACGCTGCGGCCTCGGCCGAGTTCGCCGAGCGCGTGCGCATGCGCATCGAGCGCGAGTGCGGCGCTGGCGTGCGCGAGGTCGCGGGCTTGCGCGTCACGGCCAGCGTCGGTGTCGAGCTGCTGTCGCGCCAGGCCGAGTCGACAGCGACGCTGATCGAGCGTGCCGACCAAGCGCTCTACCGTGCGAAGCGCGGTGGTCGCAACCGCGTCGCGATGGGCGACGAGATGCCGCCGGTCGCGCCCGCCGTGCCGGCATCACAGATCGACGACGAGAGCGGTTGCCTCAACGAAAGCGGCTTCGTCGCGGCGCTGCGCAGCGCGCGCGAAGCCGCGCGCGCCGAGGACCGCGTGCTCGGCTGCATCGTCGCCGGCCTGGACCATCACCAGCAACTGCTGGAGCGCCACGGCGCCGCGGCGCTGCACGCGGCATCGGTGACGTTGGCGCGCTGGGCGCGCGAGTCGGCGCCGGCTTCAGCTGCCGTGGCGCGGCTCGATGAACGGCGCATCGCCTTGCTGCTGCCCGGCATGGGCCTGGACGACTGCCGGGCGCTGGCCGAGCATCTGCGCGAGCGCGTCCAAGCGTCGCTGGCCGACGCGATCGACGGCGCCGAACCGCGCAGCGTGCGCGTCAGCCTGGGCGTCGACGCGTTGCCGGCCGCTGCACCGGGCGCAGCCACCCTGGGCGAGCGCGCGGAGCAGGCGATGAACCGCATGCGCCGCAGCGGCGGCAACGGCGTGATGCTGTTTTCGAGCGCACGCGCGGCCAACGAAGCTGCGGCGCGCGAGGACTCTCAACCATGACGATGCGAGAGGCCGGCGCGGCCAGCGCAGCACGCGCCCCGCGCTCGATGGCGCGTGCGACGACGCGCCTGCTGCTGATCGGCCTGGCGGCGCTGGCATTGCTGCCGCCGCTGTTCACCGCCAGCGCCGGCGTGCTGCTCGAACGCCATGAGGTGCGCGCGGTGGCGAGCTCGCTGGCCTGGACAGTGGGTCGCCATGGTGACGCTGCGCAAGGCCCATCGCTGAACCAGTTGCTCGCCAGCGGCGCCGAAGATGCGTCGCAATGGCGCGAGGCCCTGGCGGCCGATGGCAGCGTGATCGCCGAAACCGGCCGCCTGTCGGCGCCGTCCGGCTGGCTCATCAGCGACACGGTGGCAGTGGCGGGGCCGGGTCCGGTGACGGCGATCCGCGTCTGCGGGTCGCTGCGCGGCGTGCTGCGAGCCACGGCGCTGGCGCTGGCGCTGTCGCTCGGTGCGTCGCTGCTGACCTGGTTGCTGGTCGTCCGCCGTTCGGTGGGTGCGTTGCGCAAGGCCGAGGGGCGTCTGCGTTCGCTCAACCTCATCGACCCCCTGACGGGGCTGCTCAACCGCGCCGGTCTGGGGCAACGCCTGCAACGTGGGCTCGACGGCGAACGCAACGCCGGCTCACGCCGCGTCGGCGTGCTGCTGATCGACCTCGACCGCTTTCGCCTGATCAACGAGTCGCTCGGACAGCGCGCCGGCGACCAGTTGCTGCGCGCCGTGGCCGCGCGCATCCGCGGCGTCTTGCACGGCGGCGACGCAGCGGCGCGGCTGGCCGGCGATCAGTTCGTCGTCATCTCGTCGATGCTGGCCGGCCCGCAAGCCGCCGCCGTGATGGCGCGCAACCTGTTGCGTGCCGTCGAGCCGGCGCTGATGATCGCGCAGCGCCAGACCCAGGTCAGCGTGTCGATCGGCGTTGCGCTGTCCGGCGCCGACGGCAAGGGCGACGCGCCCGATCAACTGCTGGCCCATGCCGACGCCGCGATGCGCGCCGCCAAGGCGGGCGGCGGCGGCCGTCATCGCATCTTCGAAGCGTCGATGATCGTCGACACGCAGCAGCAGTTGGAGCTCGACACGGCGTTGCGCCGCGCCTTGCAGGGCGGCGAGTTCGAGCTCGCCTTCCAGCCGATCATGAGCGCCGACGGCAGCATGATCGACGCGGTCGAAGCGCTGCTGCGCTGGAACGACCCGCGGCGCGGCGTCGTCTCGCCGGCCGAATTCATCCCGGTGCTGGAACAGACCGGTCTCATCGTGCCGGTGGGGCAGTGGGTGCTGCGCGAGGCGTGCAAACGCGCGCAGGGCTGGATCGCGCAAGGCGCGGCGCCGGTGACGCTTTCGGTCAACGTCTCGCCGATCCAGTTCGCCGAGCCCGATTTCGTGCGCCAGGTGTTGATTGCCGTCGAGGCCACCGGCTTTGCGCTACACCAGTTGCAGTTGGAAGTCACCGAGGGCCTGCTGCTCGACCCGACGCCCGACTCGCTGCGCAAGATGGACGCACTGGTCGATGCCGGCGTGCGCCTGGCGGTCGATGACTTCGGCATGGGCTACTCGTCGCTGGCCTACCTCAAGCGCTTTCGCCTGCACTCGCTGAAGATCGACCGCATGTTCGTGCGCGACGTGCCGCGATTGAAGCAGGACACCGCCATCGTTCGCGCCATCGTCGAGCTGGCGCATGCGCTCGAACTGCACGTCACGGCCGAGGGTGTCGAGACTGCCGAGCAGCACGAGGCGCTGCAGGCGCTGGGCTGCGACTCGATGCAAGGCTTCCTGTTCGCGCGGCCGATGCCCGGCG
>JANNJX010000821.1:0-7322 GCA_031396005.1 Burkholderiales bacterium | reverse complement strand
TTCCCGCTCGGCACGCTGACCTTCAACTTCTCGAGCGGCGACTACACCTACTTCACCGGCGGCACCGCGGCCGAGGGCGACAGCTTCTCGTTCACCTTTGTCGCCCGCGACGGTGACGGCGACGTCACCGCGCCGTCCACGCTGATGGTGCAGATCGCCGACGGCCACCCCGTGGCTCGCCCTGACACGGACACGCTGCTGGCCAACCAGACGCGACTCGAAGGCAACGTCATCAGCGGGCTGGGCACCGACGGCGGCCAGGCGCTCGGCGGCACCCTGACCAACTTCTCGCCGAACGGCGCCGGCGTGGACGACGCCATCGACGGCGCGCAGCTGAGCAGCGTCGTCTTCAAAGGCGTGACCTACGCGCTCGGCAGCAACGCCTCGGGCAGCGGCGCCGGCTTCAGCTGGAGCGTGGCCGGCGGCCAACTGACATGGACGGCCAGCAGCGGCGGCGAGCAGCTCGTCTTCGCCCAGACCGGCTTCTACCAGTACACACCGCCGTCGGCCGCGCTGCCGACAGTGCCCACCGCCCCGGCCGTCACGACCAACTTCAACACCATCGGCAATGCCGACGACAACGGTGTCGTGCTCTCGGGCATCAGCCGCACCGGGACCAGCGCCACGCTGACGCACAGCAACCCCGGCGGCAGCGCGGAGGACGGCGTCGGCGTCACCGGCAACACCAACGAGAACGTCGACAACCTCGAGACCCTGGTCGTCACCTTCAGCCAGGCCACGCACCCGCGCGGCGTGCAGGGCGTCACCTTCCTCGTCAGCGCCGACGCCAGCAATCTGGGCGACAACGGCACCGGCACGATCCGCTCGTTGACCTACACCATCTTCGACGTTGCAGGCAACAAGCTGGGCCAGTTCTACAGCTACGCCGAGGGCACCGTGACGATGCCGAGCCAGTACAGCAACATCGGCCGCATCGAGATCGAGGCCAACAGCGCCGCCGACGCGCGCATCACCAACGTCAGTTTCTCGTCGATCAACGTCAACACAACGGCCGCTGAAGTGGCGCCGGTCGAGGTGGGCTACACGCTGACCGACACCGACGGCGACAGCAGCAGCGCAACGCTGACGCTGCGCACGATGGGCAACAACCTGTTCGGCGACAGCGCAGCCAACAACATCACCGGCACCGCGGGAAATGACCGCATCGACGGCGGCGCCGGCGACGACACCCTGGACGGCAGTGCCGGCAACGACCTGCTGATCGGCGGCACGGGTGTGGACAACTTGACCGGCGGCGACGGCATCGACGAGCTGCGCGGCGGCGTCGGCAACGACCTCCTCGGCGGCGGCAACGGCAACGACATCCTCGTCGGCGGCATGGGCAACGATACCCTGACCGGTGGCGCCGGCGCCGACGTCTTCCGCTGGGAGCTCGCCGACCGCGGCGTCGCCGGCACGCCGGCCACGGACACGATCGCCGACTTCAACACCGCGCAAGGCGACAGGCTCGACCTGCGCGACCTGCTGCAAGGCGAAACGCTCGATGGCGGCGCGATCGGCAACCTGTCGAACTATCTGTTCGTCGAGCGCAGCGGCAGCGACACTGTGGTCCACATCTCGAGCAACGGCGGCTTCACCTCGGGCTACAACTCAGGCGCCGAAGACCAGACGATCGTGCTGGCCGGCATCGACCTGACCTCGGCCAGCACGCTAACGAGCCAACAGGTGATTGCCGACCTGCTGAACAACACCCGCCTGTCGGTGGACCCCTGAGGCGGCTGCCACTCCCGCAGGGCGGGAGAGGCAGCCACTTCATCGTCGAGCGCTGCGCGAGCCGTGCTGCCCGCCTGGTTGTGGGCGCAACGACACGACCTACCCCACATCACCTCACACCGCCGACACCCTTGCGCTTGCCCACGGCCCGGTGATCGCTTCGACGCCGCACTCCCACAACGCCGCCGCGTCGTCGGCGTCGTCGACGCCTTCGGCGCACACCGTCACCGGCAGCGCGCGCAGCAGCGCCACGCTGCCGGCAACGAAGCGGCGCGCGGCGTCGTCGCGCGCGGCGCCGCGCACCAGGGCGACGTCGAGCTTGACGTAGTCGAGGCCGAGTTCGTACAAGCGCGGCGCACGGTAGAGCTGGTGGCCGGCGTGTTCGAGGCCAAAGCGCACGCCGAGCGGGCGCACCAGCGATGCGAACGCACGCACGAGGTCGAAGTGGCCGAGTGCAGCGCTCTCGCCGACTTCGAGCCAGAGGCCGCGCGCGCCGCGCGGCGAGTCGTCCAACAATTGGCGCAACTGCGTCGTGAAGGCGCCGTCGGACAAGGACGCCAGCGCGAGGTTGATGGCGCGGGCGCGTCCGTCGGCGGCGATCGCCGTCAGCGCCAGGCGTACGGCGAGCAGGTCGATCGCCGGCAACAGCCGGCTGCGCGAGGCCAGCGGCAGCCAGCGCGCAGCCGACTCGTATGCACCGTTTTTGCCGATCTGCACGCGCAGCGGGCATTCGAGATGCGAGACCGCGCCGCCGCGGTCGATCACGACGTACTCCGCCAGGCGCGCGCGGCGCTCGGCCAGTGCCTCCTGCAAGTCACGATGCCAGCCCTGCTCGCCGGCCGCCATCGCGTCGCCGGCCTCAGCATCGACCTCGGCCGCAAACGGGCCAAGGCCCTCGGCGCGCGCGAGCGCTTGGTCGGCACGCGCCAGCAAGGCACCGGCGCTCGGCGCCGCGCCGTGCGACCAGAGCGCCGCGCCGAGGTGAACGACAAAACGCTCGCTGCCACCGTACAGCGCCGTGCGCAGCGCCGAGGCGACGCGAGCTGCGGCCTCATGAGCCGTCGAATGGGCCGTCAGCGAAGCCACGGCTGTCTGGCCCGGCAAGGCGAGCGCAAAGTCGGCGCCGTTCAATCGGCCGGCCAGCGCACCGTCCTGCGGCCAGCCACGCAACACATCGGCCAGCGTGCGCAACGCGCGGTCAGTCATCTCGCGGCCGAGGTCGCGGTTGACGTCGGCCAGGTCGGCAACGCGGATCAGCAACAGGCTGCCGCGTTCGGCCTGCGCGTCGTCGGCCAGCACGGCAGCAAAGCGCTGCATGAAATGCGCGCGGTGCGGCAAGCCGGTCAAGCGGTCTTCATGCGCTTCGCGGCGCAACTGCTCGACCTGCGCGGCCTGCGACTCGAACAGGCGGCGCACGCGCTCGACCATGCCGTTCATCGCCTGGGCAACGCGCTTCAACTCCGGCACGTCGGGCTCATCGACCAGCAGGTAACGCCCTTCGACCAGCGCATTGGCCTGGGCCACCGTATCGTCGAGCGGGCGGCGGATGCGGCGCACGCCGGCAACCGCCAGGGCCATCGCGGCCGCGCCGAGCGCAGCCAGCAGCACGAGCGCGCGCGAGCCGCCGCGCCAGAGCTCGTCGTGCGCGTAGGCGACATGGCTGACGACCTCGATGCGGCCGAGCGCGCGCCAGCCGTCGCTGACTTGCGCAACGCCGGGCGCCGACTCGATCGGCAGCAGGCGCGCAAACCAGGCGGGCGCGTGCTGCGGCCGCGCCGACGACTCGCGATCGAACGCGGTCGCGCCGTCGCTCTTGACCAGGCGCATGCGGCTGTAGAAGCCGGTATCGGCCTGCGTGGCCAGCAGCAGGTTCATCAGTTGCGCATCGCCGCGTTGCTGCGACAGCGCCAGCGCGATGTTCTGTGCGTTGTCGCTGTTCTTCAGCCGCAACTGCGTCTGCAGCGCGTCGCGCGTCGAGGCCAGGCTGATCCCGACCGCGCCGGCCAGCGCCAGCAGCAGCACCGCGGCCAGCAGCAGGCCGATTTGTCGCATCAAGCTCATGACTTCACCTTCATATGAATCCCTCGGCTCGCGCCTTGGTCAGTACCAGCCGCCAGCGCGACAAGCGCGCCTGCGGATCGCCCGCACTCTGCGCACCGACGCCTTGCCACAAACCTTCGCTGTTGAAACTGAAGACGGGCTTCAGATCGGGCCGGCGCGACGCTGGGCGCACGCTGGTCACCAGGTTGTCGAGGATCAGCGGCTCGGCGTTGGGCTGCGGGTAGTACGCGAGCACCATGTGGGCCTGTCCTTCGTTGATCGACGGGTTGCCCGCGACCTGTGCGCGCACGTAAACCAAACGCAAGCGCGCCACCGGCGTGCCGATGGCGACGAGGCTGAAGTACTTTGCGATCGCATAGTCCTCGCAATCGCCGTGGCCGGCCTGCAGCGTCTCGAGCGGGCTGGCCCAATGGTCGGCCTCGCCGGACGCAACATCGTCCGTGCGAAAGATCACGCGGCGGTTGAACCAGGCGTTGATCGCATCGAGCCGCGCTTCGTCGTCGAGGCCGGCGGCGTGTTGCAGCAAGTCCTGCAGCGGCTCCAGCGCTGCGGTGGCCCGCGGGCCCAGGTGTTCGGCCGCGCTGCGCATGCGGGCGCGGTCGTAGGCGCGCGGTGTGCTCGCGAGCACCCAGACCGCGGCCAGGCTCGCCAGCATGGCGCGGCGGGTCCAGCGGGTGGCGGGCAAGGCTCGGCATGGCAGAGGATGGGTTGGCGCAGGCGCTGGCAAGAAGGCACACGAGGGGCACGGGCCCGCAAGCGGCTGCGGGCCATCCGTTGCTTCATCGGCTGCGCTGGCCCGCACTGCAGTTCGCCGCAGGGTCAAGCGCAAATGGAGTCAACCCGGCGTGGAAAACTGCCGATGGCTCGTGGCGATACCAGGCACGAGCACAAGTGAGCCACTTAAACTCATTGCGCACTACAACTAACAACGTTCAGGCGGTGGCCTCCCCACGCCTGAGACAAAACCGAAAGCTCCGCCAATGCTCCGATCGATGCGACTCACGCTTGCCGCTGCAGCAGCGCTGCTGGCCTGCGCCGCATCGGCCCAGACATCGGCGCCGCCGCTGCCCGCAGCCGACGCCGTGCGCACGGCCGCTCAAAAGGCCATCGCTGCCAACCCCGAGGTCGCCCAGCGTCTGAACGCACTGCGCGCATCCAACGCCGCGGTGGACGTGGCCCGCGGCGGCCTGCGCCCGCGTGTCGACGTCGAAGCCGGCATGGGCCGCACCAGCGACCGCATCAACGCGCGCAACCCCGAAGGCGAGAGCCTGTCGCGCACCGGCGCGGCTGTCTCGGTCAACCAACTGCTGTGGGACGCCAACCTGATCAGGAGCGACATCGAGCGCGCCGGCCACGAGCAGCGGGCACGCTGGTTCGAGTTCGTCGATGTCAGCGAGGTCACGGCGCTCGAAGCCGTGCGCGCCCACCACGACGTGATGCGCCAGCGCGCGCTGGTGGCACTGGCCGAAGACAACTACGTGCAGCACCGTTATGCCAACACGCAGATCGGCAGCCGCGTCAATGCCGGCGTCGGCCGTGGCGTCGATCTGGAGCAGGCCAAGGCGCGTCTGGCGTTGGCCGAGAGCAACCTGACCACCGAGACGGCAAACCTGCACGACGTGACGGCGCGGTATGCGCGCATCGTCGGCGAGCTGCCGCCGCAGCGCGTGGGCAAGTCGGCGTCTTACGTCGCTGGATTGCCCGCCAGCTCCGGCGAGGCCGGCACACTGGCGGTGCAGTCGAGCGCGGCGATCAGCGCGGCGATCGAGAACCTGCGCGCGGCGCGTTCGAGCACCAAGGGCCGCGAAGGCCAGATGTGGCAGCCGCGGGTCGAGGCGCGCCTGCGCACCGGCCTGGGCCGCAACCTCGACGGCGTGCCGGATCAGAAGCGCGACACCAGCGCCGAGGTGGTGTTGAACTGGAACCTCTACAACGGCGGCAGCGATCTGGCGCGCGTGCGGCAAGCGGTGGACACGGTGAACCAGGCCAGCGACATCCGCGACAAGACCTGCCGCGACACGCGCCAGCAGGCGGCCATCGCCTACAACGACACGCAGAAGTTTGCGCAGACGCTGGAAGCGCTCGACCGCAACGTGCTGGCGATCGAGAAGGCGCGCGATGCGTATCGCCAGCAATTCGATATCGGCCAGCGCAGCCTGCTCGACCTGCTCAACGCGGAGAACGAGCTGTTCACCGCCAGGCGGGCGTATGCCAACGCCGAGCACGATCTGCTGATCGCGCAGGCGCGCACGCTGGCCTGGGGCCAGCGGTTGACGACGCAGCTCGGCTTGACGCGCATGGACGCGGGCGCGCTCGAGGTCAAGGACTTCACGGCCGGCGAGGACGTGCCGTCGCGCTGTCCGGCGCTGGCTTACGAGCCGATGGGCTTGCTGGGCCGCAGCGATCTCGACCGTCGCGCGGCGCAGCTCGTGCAGGCCGCGCCGCCGGTGGCGGCCGTGCCGGCGGGCGCGGCGTCGGCGCCGGCTGCGGCTTCCGCACCGTTGCCGGTGAAGCCGCCAGCCAAGCCGACGATCATTCGCAAGACGCCGTAGGCGCTGCCGACCTGGCCAGCTTGGCCAGCTTGTCTAGAATGGCGCATCGTCGAGGAGCGCGCGCCATGCAATTCAACATGCTCGAAGCCAAGACCCAGCTGTCGAAGTTGGTCGAGGCGGCGTTGCGCGGCGAGGAAGTCGTCATCGCCAACCGCGGCAAGCCGGTGGTCAAGTTGGTGAAGGCCGAGGCGGCGGTCAAGCGCAAGTAGGGCGCCCGGGAAGGGCTGATGACCGATGAGCAGCTCGACCACGCCTTTTCGCCCGAAGTCGAAGCCGAGATGGCGCGCGAGTGGATCGCTTCGCTCGAACGCCCGCTCGAAGCCGGTCTGAAGCCACGACGTGACCGCCCGACCGCGAAAAAGACAACCGCATGCTCGTGGGCACCGCGCGCGTGGAGCGGATGATCCTGGTAACGCGCGATACCCAGATTCTCGAGTCTGCGGCAGCGATCCTCGGCGACCTGTTGCTCGAAGGCTGAAAGCTCAGCGCTTTTGAGGCGGCAGATCGGTGCACGACCCGTGCGCCACCTCGGCTGCCATGCCGATGCTCTCGCCCAACGTCGGGTGCGGATGGATCGTCTTGCCGATGTCGACCGCGTCAGCACCCATTTCGATGGCCAAAGCAACTTCGCCGATCATGTCGCCGGCATGCGTGCCGACGATGCCGCCGCCGACGATGCGGTGCGTCTCTTCATCGAACAGCAGCTTGGTGAAGCCTTCGTCGCGGCCGTTCGCGATCGCGCGGCCTGACGCGGTCCATGGGAACAGACCCTTCTTGACCTTCATGCCCTTGGCTTTGGCTTCGTCCTCCGTGACGCCGACCCAAGCGATCTCCGGGTCGGTGTAGGCCACGCTCGGGATCACGCGCGCGTCGAACGCGGCCTTGGTGTCGCCGCTGGCGATTTCGGCCGCGACATGCGCCTCGTGCACCGCCTTGTGCGCCAGCATCGGCTGGCCGACGATGTCGCCGATGGCG
>JANNJX010000817.1:0-7614 GCA_031396005.1 Burkholderiales bacterium | reverse complement strand
GTCGTGCACGCCGGCCGGCCAGTAGGCGCACGAATAGACGCGGCGCGGATCGAGCCACAGCGCGTAGAAGTCGTCGCAGACGTCGTAGTGAAATTGCACTTGGCGCGCGTCGGCCGCCGGCGTGTGACGCAGCCGCGATTGCCATGCGGCGAACCAGCCGCCGTACGCGCTGCGGCGCGCTCGCGTCGGGTCGGCGTCGATCAGCGCAGCGGCGGCTTCGACGATGTCGCGCATCGAGCCGGCCAGCTCGATGCGGCCCTGCACATGGTCCTCGGCCAGGCGGCCGATCTGCCCGGTGACGAGGTGCGCCAGCGGCGCCCAGCCCGCCGCTGCCAGGCGCACGCGGGCGTTGGCCGCGCCGAGCCAGCGGCCGCCGGGCAGGCGCACCGCCATCGTCGGCGCGCGCTTGGCGATCCGGCTCTCGAGGGCAGCGGCGAGCGGGTTCATGACCGTGCCCGCACTTTAGGCACAGCCGCGCGCGCAGCGCAACCCGGCGTGCGCCGGGTTGCGTCGGCTCAGTGCGGCGCCCGGCGCAGCCGCGGCGGCGGCGCGCCTTCGTCGTCGTCGTCCTGGTCTGCTGCGAAGAACCACGCCGCACGGCGCTGCGGCATCAGTTTTTCACGCACCGCCGAGGGCAGTTGCTCGGCCGACAGCGCACGCCGGATGCCCAGCGTGCGCTGCTGCGACAGGTCGAGCAGCGGCGCCTCGCCGGACGCCGCGCCGCTGTCCTGCACCTGCACCTTCGGCCGCAGCGGGCGCGACGCGCAGACGCTTTCGACCACCGCGTAGCGGTCGTCGGTGAGCTGCACCACCGAGCCCGGCGGGTACACGCCCATCATGCGCACGAAGGCATTGAGCAGCGCCGGGTCGTACTGGCGCTGGCCTTGCGAGAACAGCAGCGACAACGCATCGTGCGGCGTCATGGCCAGCGTGCGCGGCGAGCCATGGCACAGGTTGTCGTAACGGTTGACCAGCGCCACCATGCGCGCCGGCACGCTGATGCGCTGGCCGCCGATGCCCTGCGGAAAGCCGCTGTCGTCCTGGTGCTCGTGGTGCTGGCCGATGACCAGCATCGCGCCGGGCGTCAGGCCCATGCGCTCGCCCAGCGCCAGACCGAGGCCGACGTGGTCGCGGTAGCGTGCCATCTCGGCGCTGGAGAAGTGCGGGTCGGCGCGGTGCAGCGCCGCGGGCAGCTCGGTCTTGCCGATGTCGTGCGAGAGCGCGCCGACGCCCAGGTCCTGCATCTCGGTTTCCGACAGGCCGCACAGGCGCCCCATCAGCAGCGCCAGCACGCCGACGTTGGTGGCGTGCCGCGAGCCTTCATTGGGCGCGACGGTGACTGCGCGGATCGACAACTCGCGCGCGCCGAGCATCTTCGCGACCAGCGCCTGCGACAGCGCCGCCATGCGCTGACCGGCCGACAGCGGGTCACGCACGGTCAGGTCGGCCGTGGCCCGCCAGTCGCGCGCCGCTTCAGCGTACTGGCGCTCGACGTGGCTGGCCGCTCGGCGCTGCTCGGCCGCGTTGGCGCGGTTGGCGCCTGCGGGCAGCGCGAGGGCAGCAGGCGCAGGCGCGGGATCGGGCGCGCGCGCCGCCGTCGCCCCACGTGATGGCGCAGCAGCGGCATCGCTGTGCTCCGGACTCCAGCGCACGCGGGCCAGGCCGAGCGCGCGGATCGAGGCGATCTGGCCCGCGTCGGCGATGCGAAAGCTCGACAGCGCAAACGGATGCGACATCCACCCCAGATCGAGGTGAACGTACATGCCGACTTGAAGTTCGGCGGTGGCGATGGTGGGGGCGGCGGATGGCACGGCGTCGAAAGGTCACAGGCTTGCGACAGATTTCGGCGCCTCGCTGGCGGACTTGAGGCGGCGTCGCGCCGCCGCGGTGGAGGCGTGCACAACGCACGCCGCTGTGCGTCGGGTTCGTTCACACCTTCTCAGACGGCAGCGCGGGCGCGCTCGCGCCAAAGGGTCCAGGGTCGCTCGACCTGGCCTTCGTTGGTGACCTGCGTGGCCTGGGCTTCACCGGCCGAGAGCGCCTGCACCTCGCCGAGCATCGAGGCCTGCAGTTGCAGCCGCGCGTTGAGCTCGGTGTAGACCGCACGGTAGACCGCCACGCGCACCGATTCGGCGACCACGGTGCAGCCGTGGCCGCGCATCAGCACGACCCGCGCTGTGCCGAGGCTCTGTGCCAGCGCGGCGCCGAGCGGGCGGTTGCGAATCAACAAGTCCGTCGACTCGCCCGCATGGTCACGAATCTCGAACAGCGGCGTGCCGCCGCCGAGAAAGCCACTCATGTGGCACACCGGTTGCAACCGCGCGCCGCGCGCGATCGCAAACGGCAGCATGGCCGGCGAGTGGTTGTGCACGACCGCCATCACGTCCGGCCGCGCCTTGTAGATCTCGCTGTGGATCCAGCGCTCCAGGTACAGCCGCGGCGCATCGGTGCGCACGGCCTCGCCGGTGTCGATCTCGTAGTCGAGGATGTCGGCCTCGGTCACCAGGCCCGGCGCCAGGTTGCGCGCCATCAGGAAGCGATCGGGCCGGCCGTCGTGGCGCGCGCTGACATGGCCGAACGCGTCGACGATGCCCTGGTGGGCGAGGATGCGGTTGGCATCGACGAGGTCGGCCAGCAGTTGTGCGCTGGGCAAAGGCGAATCCATGAGTCAGCGTATCTCCACTTGAATTGCGCCGTCATGCGCGACTACCCTTGCGTCACACACCGCAAGGAGCTCTGAATGCCGTTGACTCTCGCGCGCCGCGGCGCGCCGGCCCTCCTGGCCCTTCTGGTCGGCAGTGCCGCCATCGCGCAGTCCGACTGGCCGACCAAGACCGTGACCGTGATCGTGCCGTCCTCGCCCGGCGGCGGCACCGACGCCTACGGCCGCATCCTGGCGCAAGCGCTCTCCGAGCAGTTGAAGCAGACCTTCGCGGTGGACAACAAGCCCGGCGCCAGCGGTGCCATCGGCGCGGCTGCGGCGGCGCAGGCGCAGCCCGACGGCTACACGCTGCTGGTGGCGTCGAACTCGTCGCTGGGCATCAACCCGGGGCTGTACAAAACGCTGCAGTACGACGTCTGGCGCGACTTTGCACCGGTGACGCGCGGCGTGATCGCGCCGATGGTGGTCGTCGCTCACCCAGACGCCAAGGTAAAGACGCTGGCCGAGTTGATCGAGCGCGGCACGCGCGAGCCGGAGAAGCTGTTCTACGGCACCGCCGGCACCGGCAGCCCGCTCTACATCGGCGTGCGCATGCTCGAGCAGGCCAGCGGCGCGAAGTTCAGCCATGTGCCGTACAAGGGCGTCGGCCCGGCCTACACCGATCTGCTCGGCGGCCGGCTGCAGTTCATGCTGACCGACTTGGCCAGCGTGCGCCAGCACATCGACGCCGGCAAGCTGCTGGCGCTGGCCATTACCGACAAGAGCGCTCTGCTGCCCACGGTGCCGAGCTTCGCCGAGGCCGGCGTGGCGAACTACAAGGCCTTCACCTCATTCTCGGTGATGCTGCCGGCCAAGGTGCCGCCGGCCCTGGTCAAGCGCATCGCCGATGAGGTGGCGCGGGCGATGCGACAGCCGTCCACCGCGCAGCGGCTCGAACAACAGGCGCTGCTGCCGGTGTTCGACACGCCCGATCAGTTCGCGGCGTCGTTGAAGGACGAGCAGCAGACCTGGGCGGCGTTCATCAGGCAGCACGGCATCACCGGCGATTGACGGGCGCACGCCCGACAATCGCCGGGCTGCGTGAAATCAACTGGAGCTCACCGATGAACTACGTCTTCCCCCCGGAACCCCAGGTCAGCGTGCCCACCGTCGGCACCGATGCGCTGTTCCCGGTGCGCCGCATCTACTGCGTCGGCCGCAACTACGCCGCGCACGCGCGCGAGATGGGCGCCGACGAGCGCGATCCGCCGTTCTTCTTCTGCAAGCCGGACAACGCGATTGTCTTTTGCCCGCCGGGCAAAACGGTCGAGGTGCCCTACCCGGCGCAGACCAGCGACTACCAGCACGAGATCGAACTCGTCGTCGCCATCGGCAAGGGCGGCAGCAACATCGCGGCAGCCAACGCCAACGCGCATGTGTTCGGCTACGCGGTCGGCCTGGACATGACGCGGCGCGACCTGCAAGGCCAGATGAAGAAGCAGGGCCGGCCGTGGGAAGTCGGCAAGGCGTTCGATCACTCGGCGCCGATCGGGCCGATCCATCCGGCGTCGAAGACCGGGCATCCGGCGCAGGGCGCGCTGTGGGTGCAGGTCGACGGCGCCGACCGCCAACGCAGCGACATCTCGCTGCTGATCTGGTCGGTGCCGGAGACGATCGCCAACTTGTCCACGCTGTTCGAGCTGCACCCCGGCGACCTGATCTACACCGGCACGCCCGAGGGTGTGAACGCCGTGGCGCGCGGGCAGACCATGAAGGGCGGCATCGACGGCTTGGGTGAGATCATAGTCAAGGTCGTATGAGCCGAGACGAGTACTACGCGCGCCTTTCACCGCAGCACATGGCGCCGCTGTGGACGCGGTTGAAGTCGCTCGTGCCCAAGGAGCCGACACCCGTCGGCGTACCGCACCGCTGGGCCTACAACGACGTGCGGCCCTACGTGCTGGAATCGGCCGCGCACATCAGCGCCAAGGAGGCCGAGCGCCGCGTGCTGATCCTCGAGAACCCGGCGCTGGGCGGCAGCTCGCAGATCACGCAATCGTTGTACGCCGGCCTGCAACTCATCATGCCCGGCGAAGTCGCGCCGGCGCATCGCCACACGCAAAGCGCGCTGCGCTTCATCGTCGAAGGCTCGGGCGCCTACACCGCGGTCGATGGCGAGAAGACGCTGATGGCGCCAGGCGACTTCGTCATCACGCCGAGCTGGACCTGGCATCACCACGGCCATGACGGACAGGGTCCGATGGTGT
Organism: Burkholderiales bacterium; assembly: GCA_031396005.1. Lineage (GTDB taxonomy): Bacteria > Pseudomonadota > Gammaproteobacteria > Burkholderiales > Burkholderiaceae_C > CADEEN01. Next base: position 2,706 of record JANNJX010000817.1, on the reverse strand, counting down.
GGCTCGATGGCCTGGACATCCCGATCACGCACTTCTTCGGCAGCACGTTTCGCGAAGACCACCACGACGACGAAGCTGCGCTCACACGCCCGACCGGCGACGCGCTGGCGCGTTACGGCAGCGGCCTGCTGCCGGTCGGCTGGCGCCACACGTCGCTGAACTCTCCTGTCTTCAACTACCCGTATGCACGCACGCGCGAAGCGCTGCATGCGTTGGCGCAGGCGGGCGCGCCGGACGCTCATCTCGGCCACCTGATGCGCTACGTCAATCCGGCCGACGGCGGGTGGGCGATGCCGACCATCGCCACGATGATCCGCCTGCTGCCGCGAGGTTTTTCGGCTCAGCCCTACCGCTCTTCGGACAGCGCCGTCTTCATCTGCGTCGAGGGCACGGGCGAGCTGTGCGTGGGCAGCGAGCGTTTTGCACTGACGGCGCACGACATCGTCGTCGTGCCCGGCTGGATGGCCTACACGATCCGTGCCGACAGCGACCTCGTGTTGTTCTCGTACTCCGACCGCGTGGCGCAGGAAAAACTCGGCTTCTGGCGCGAGCAGCGGCAGTGAACCCGGCAGCGGCGCGGCACCAACCGCTGGCGCAACCGCGACCATCGCTCTACTTTGCTTACCGCGTGCACGCGCCGGCGCCGGCCGTGCCAGCGCGCGACGTGCCGGCGCTCGTCGTCGGCGCCGGCCCGGTCGGCCTGGTCACCGCGCCCGGCATCGCGCAGCAAGGCGTGCGCTGCCTGCTGATCGAGTGCTGAGCCTGCCCGACCTGGAATCCACCTACGACTGGTTGGCCGAGGCTATCGACAATGCGCCCGCGGGGACGAGCGAGTTGATGCTGGCCAAGCTGGCCTTGTTGTTGGCCAACGACGTGGGCGACCCGGCGCGTGTAGTGGCGTTGGTGCACTCGGCGCTCGCCGATCTCGAGCCCCAGTGAACCCAAGAACGAGGAGGGACCGACGATGAAAATGCTCGAACGACTGGCGCGCGCCTGCGCCATCGCCGCGGGGCTGCTGCTGACCGTCATCACGCTGATGACCTGCGTCAGCCTGATCGGCCGCAACACCACCGGCTGGACGATCGTCGGCGACTTCGAGCTGTCGGGCTCGGCAGCCGGCGCCGCCATCGCCCTCTTTCTGCCCTGGTGCCAGGTGCGCCGCGGCAACATCATCGTCGACTTCTTTACCGCCAAGGCCAGCGCTGCCACCAACGCCACGCTCGATCGTTTCGGCGCGCTGTTGCTGGCCGTGGCGATGGCGCTGCTGGCGTGGCGTTCGGGCGTCGGCGGCTGGAACGCGTGGACCTCGCAATCCGGCTCGATGATGCTCGGCTTTCCTGAGTGGATCGTCTACTGCGGCATCGTGCCGCCGCTGGCGCTGACGGCGACGATCGGCTTCATGCAAGCCGTGCGCAGCTTCGGCGACGGGGTCGAGGAATGACGCCGATCACGCTGGCGCTGGCCATCTTCGCCGTGATGCTGGTGCTGATGGCGCTGCGCACGCCAATCGCGATTGCGATGTTCGTTGCCGGCACGGTGGGCTACATCGTGCAAGCCGGCTGGCTGCCGCTGGCCAACTTCCTCAACACGCAGGCCTTCGCGCGTTTTGCGAGCTACGACCTCAGCGTGATCCCGCTGTTCCTGCTGATGGGCAACTTCGCCACGCAAGGCGGCATCAGCAAAGCGCTGTTCGAATTCGCCGCCGCGGTGATGGGCCGCTTTCGCGGCGGTTTGGCCATGGCTTCCGTGCTCGCCTGCGCGGCGTTCGGCGCGATTTGCGGCTCGTCGGTGGCGACCGCGGCGACGATCACGTCCGTCGCCCTGCCTGAGATGAAGCGCCACGGCTACTCGGGCCGTCTGGCCACCGGCACACTGGCCGCCGGCGGCACGCTCGGCATCCTGATCCCGCCGTCGGTGCCGCTGGTGATCTACGCCATCCTCGCCGAGCAAAACATCGCCAAGCTGTTCGCCGCGGCGATGATCCCCGGCCTGATCGCGATGCTCGGCTACATGGTGGCGATCGCGATCTACGTGCGCGTCGTGCCCGGCCACGCGCCCGAACACGACGAAGCGCCGCAGGTCACCGCGCACGCGCTGATGGGCATCGTGCCGATCGCCATCGTCTTCCTGATCGTCTTCGGCGGCATCTACAGCGGCAAGTTCACGCCGACCGAGGGTGCTGCCGTCGGTGCCGCGGCGACCTTCGTCGCCGCGCTGCTGAAGCGCGAGATCACGTGGCAGAAGTTCAAGCATTGCTTTTACGCCACGGCAGAAGGCTCGGCGATGATCTTCATGATCTTCCTCGGTGCCGACCTGATGAACTCGGCCCTGGCGCTGACGCAGCTGCCGGCGCAACTGTCCAGCGTCGTCCAGGGCTGGGGGCTGGCGCCGCTGATGGTGGTCAGCGCGATCCTGCTCTTCTACGTCGTGCTCGGCGCGGTCATGGACGAGCTGTCGATGCTGCTGCTGACGATTCCGATCTTCTTCCCGATGGTGATCGGCCTGGACTTCGGCATGCCCAAGGAAAGCGTGGCGATCTGGTTCGGCATCATGGTGCTGATGACCGTCGGCTTCGGCCTGCTGGCGCCGCCGGTGGGCCTGAACGTCTACGTCGTCAACGGCCTGGCCAAAGACGTGCCGATCGGCGAGAGCTACCGCGGCGTGATGCCGTTTCTGATCAGCGACACGCTGCGCACGCTGCTGCTG
>JANNJX010000776.1:0-3093 GCA_031396005.1 Burkholderiales bacterium | reverse complement strand
GCTGACATGGCGCACGACAGCCAGGTTGTGCGAGATGAACAAGTAGGTCAGACCGCGCTGGCGCTGCAGGTCTTTCATGATGTTGAGCACCTGCGCCTGCACGCTGACGTCGAGCGCCGACGTGGGTTCATCGCAGACCAGGAACTCGGGTTGCGTTGCCAAAGCGCGCGCGATCGAGATGCGCTGGCGCTGGCCGCCGGAGAATTGATGCGGGAACTTTTCAGCGTCGGCAGGCGCCAGGCCGACCGAGCCCAGGAGCTCCGCAACCTTGGCGCGCTGCTCACCGTCGTCGGTCACCAGGCCATGCTCGCGGATCGGCTCGGCCACGATGTCCAGCACCTTCCAGCGCGGATTCAGGCTCGCATACGGGTCCTGAAAGATCATGTTCATGCGCCGACGCAGCACGCGCGTCTGCTCGGCGTCGAGCGTTGTCGTATCGACGCCGCTGAACTGCACGTTGCCACGCGTGGGCTTGTACAGGCCGACGAGCAGGCGGGCGACGGTGCTCTTGCCGCAACCGGATTCGCCGACGAGCGCCAGCGTCTTGCCCTTCTCGATCGAGAAGCTCACGCCATCGACCGCATGCACGAATTGGCGCGGCTTGCGGTCGATGACGCGGTTCAGCCACGGCGCCGAAACGTCGAAGATTTTCGCAAGGTCGGTGACTTCGACGATGGCGGTCATGACTTGTTCACCAACCAGCACGCAGCGCGCGACAGGCCGTCGTCGAAGAGCTCAGGCCGTTCGCTCTTGCAGCGATCGAACACCTTCGGGCAGCGCGGATTGAAAGCGCAGCCTTTTGGAATCGCGTTCAGCCGCGGCATCGCGCCGTCGATCTGCGTCAGGCGCTCGCGGTCTTCGTCCTTCGCGGGAATCGAGCCCATCAGTCCGACGGTGTACGGATGCGTCGGCCGATTGATCACATCGGCAACCGGGCCGATCTCGGCGATGCGGCCGGCATACATCACCGCGACGCGGTCGCAGGTCTCGGCGATCACGCCCATGTCGTGCGTGACCAGCATGACGGCGGCGCCATGGTCTTTGCACAGCCGCTTCAGCAGCGAGATGATCTGCGCCTGGATCGAGACATCGAGCGCCGTCGTCGGCTCATCGGCGACGATCAGCTTCGGCTCGGCCGCCAGCGCCAATGCAATGACGACGCGCTGGCGCATGCCGCCGGAGAACTGATGCGGGTATTGGTCGATGCGCTGCTCGGCGCCCTGGATGCCCGTTTCTTGCAGCAGCTTGATCGCGCGCGCACGCGCCTGGGCTTCATTCACCGGCAAATGCGTGCGGATGGTTTCGATCAACTGCCGGCCGATCGTGTACAGCGGGTTCAGCGACGTCAGCGGGTCCTGAAAGATCGCGCCGATCTGGCGACCGCGGATCTTGCGCATCGCTTCGTACGGCAGGTTGTCGATGCGCTGATCGTTCAGGCGAATCTCGCCGCCGGCGATGCGCCCCGGCGGTTCGAGCAGGCCGATGATCGCCGCGCCGGTGAGCGATTTGCCGGCGCCGGACTCGCCGACGACGCCGAGGATCTCGCCCGGCGCGATCGAAAACGAGATGTCGTCGAGTGCCAGCAGCGTACCGCGACGCGACGGGAACTCGACGCGCAGGTTTTTGACTTCGAGGAGTGCAGTCACTGAAGCCTCGGATTCAGCGCGTCGCGCAGCCAATCGCCGAGCAGGTTCACCGACAGCGCGATCAGTACCAGCATCAGTCCCGGAAAGATCGTGATCCACCACTCGCCGGAAAACAAGAAGTCGTTGCCGATGCGGATCAGCGTGCCGAGCGAAGGCTGCGTCGGCGGCACGCCAACGCCCAAGAACGACAGCGTGGCTTCGGTGAGGATCGCAGTCGCCACCTGGATCGTCGCCAGCACGAGCACCGGTCCCATCACATTGGGCAGCACGTGTTTGCGCATGATGCGCAACGGCGCCACGCCGACCACGCGCGCGGCCTGCACGTATTCCTTGTTGCGCTCGACCAGCGTCGAGCCGCGCACGGTGCGCGCGTACTGCACCCAGCCCGGCAACGCAATGGCGAGCACCAGCACCGCGAAGGCCAGCGTGTCGTGCGCGTTGGGGAACATCGCGCGCCCGACGCCGTCGATCAAGAGCGCGATCAGGATCGACGGGAACGACAGCATGACGTCGCAGACGCGCATGATGAAGGCGTCGATCTTGCCGCCGACAAAACCCGACAGCAGGCCGAGGCTGACGCCGACGATCACCGACAGCACGACCGACGCCAGGCCGACGAGCATCGAGATGCGCGCGCCGTACATGATGGCCGAGAGGATGTCGCGGCCCTGGTCGTCGGTGCCGAGCAGGTATTTGGCCGAGCCCTCCGGCTCCCACGCCGGCGGCAGCCGCGCGTCGGACAACTCGAGCGTGGCCAGATCGAACGGGTTGTGTGGCGCCACCCACGGCGCGAACAGCGCGCTGAAGATGCACACCGCGGCCACCACCGCAGCGCCGCTGGCCATCGGCGAGCTGCGGAAGCTGTGCCAGACGTCGCCGTCGAAGAAGCGACCGAGGGCGGTGGTCGTCATGGGCCGTTCTTGACGCTGATGTATTTGAACGGCATGAAGTTATCCGCGAGCTGCACCAGCGACACGTTCTTCTTCATCGCCCAGGCCAGCGCCTGCTGGTGCAGCGGGATGTGACCGATGTCGTCGGCGTGCAGCTTGAACGCCTCGGCGATCATCGCGTTGCGCTTGCTCTGATCGGTCTCGCTCTGGATCTTCTGCGTCAGCTCGTCGAGCTTGGCGTTGCTGTACGCGCCGAGGTTGAAGGTGCCCTGGCCCTTGTCGGTCGGCGTTGCCATCAGATTCGACAGCGCGTTGTGGGCGTCGTAGGTGCCGGGCGTCCAGCCGAGCAGATAGAAACTCGTGTCGCGGCGCAGGATCTTCGGGAAGTAGGTCGCCTTGCTTTCGGCCTGCAAGTTGACCTTGACGCCGATGCGCGCCAGATTCGCCGCCACCGCCTGACAGATTTCGCCGTCGTTGACATAGCGGTCGTTGGGGCAGTTCATGCCGACTTCGAAGCCGTTCGGATAGCCGGCGTCGGCGAGCAGCTTCTTCGCGCC
>JANNJX010000710.1:0-7541 GCA_031396005.1 Burkholderiales bacterium | reverse complement strand
GGCGCGAAGTCGGCGCGCTCGCGCAGCGCCGCGAGGTAGGCGTTGCGCGCCACTTCGAGGTTGGGCTCGGTGTCGAAGTGCGCCGCCAGCCCGCGCTCGAAGTGCGCCTGCGCGCCGCCGCCCTGGCTGATGTACCACCATGCGCTGCCGGCGATCAGCGTCGCGCTGACGACGAGGGCCGCGGGCATCAGCCAACGCCGGCGCAGCGGCGTGCGGCGCGGCGTCTCCTGCGCGAGGGCATGCCGCGGCGTGCTTGCCACCTGCTGCCGCACCTCGGTGCGCAAGGCCACGCAGGCCTCGTCGTCGGCGTCGCCGTCCCAGCCGGTCAGGTCGAGCGTGTGCAGCGTGCCGAAGCCCAACGGCAACGCCACCTCGCCGATGCGCACCGGCAGCAGCTTGCCGGCGTCGCGCGCGCGCGTCGACTCGTCGCGCACGAAACCCGATTGCACCGAAGCTGCCGACCAGAGCACGACGGCCACGCGCGCGGCCGCCAACTGGCGCTCGATCTCGGCCGCGAAATCCATGCCGCCGCCCAGGCGCCGGTCCCACCAGACGCGGTGGCCGTCGGCCAGCAGCGCTTCGGCCAGCGCCTGCGCGACGTCGAAGTCCTCACGCGCGTAGCTGAGGAAGACTTGCGTGACGGCCGCGTCAGCGGCGCTCATCAGGCGGCCTCCGCGCCGATGGCGCTGCGGTGTGAGCGCTTTGGAACGGCCATGCGCGCTCACGCGCCATCTCCAGCGTGCGCTCGGCCTGCTCGCCGTTCATCCACAAACGGCCGCTCATGCGCTGGCCGTCGCTGCTGAGTTCGGCGAACAGCGCGCCGGTTTCGATCGGCTCGCTGCCGGCCTGGGTTTCGACGCGCAGTTGGATGTCGATGGCCGGCATCGCGCCGGCCTCGCGCACGCTGCGGCCGCGGCCACGCCAGACCACCTGCTCCAACTTGTTGCCGAAACGTTCGTGCCACTGCTGTGCAAAGCCGGTCCAGGCCGGGTCGCGTGTGATGTTGATCGGCTCGCTGTGCAGCGTCACGTCTTCGCCCTGCAACGTCAGGTGCAAGTCAACCGCGTCGAGCCGCGAGCCCGCTTCGTGGGCCGGCGCGGCGACGCGCAGGTGCCAGTCGCCGCTGACCGTGGTCGCCGGCGCCGTGCTGCCGGCGGTCTGCCACCACGCGAGGCCGCCGCCGGCCAACGCCACGGCGGCGCAGGCCAGCGCGATCTGCACGGCGCGGCGTGGCAGCGGCGGGGGGCCGCCGGCGCGCGGCACGCCCAGCGCGACGAGGTCGGCGACGAGGCGATCGACATCGGCGCGCCAGTCGTAGGCGCGCAGGCGCCGCCACGTGCGCTCGGCCAGCGGATGCATCTCGGCCGGCCACTCGTGCGCGGCCGGCAGGCGATCGACGCCGTCGGCGAGCAGCGGGATCACGTCGGCGCTGCACGACAAGGCGGCAGCGACTTCGTGGCGCACCGGGTCGGCCGGATCGTTCAAGCGCTCGCCGAGCACGTCCGGCGTGATCAGCAGCAGCAGGATCGGCCGGGTGTCGAGCGCGGCGCCGATCGCATCGCGCCAGCGCTGGCCCGCGGTCAGGTCTTCCTTGTCGAGAAACACCTGCGCCTGGCCGAAGACCGCATTCAGCTCGCGCGCCAACGCGGTCGCCTTGTCGGCGCCGTCGCTGGTGCGGTAGCTGATGAAGATGCGTGGCGTCATGACACCGGGCCGAGCGCTGGGCCGCTCCCGAGCCGGCCCCGATACGCTTGGGGGATCGGCCGACGTGCTCGGCGGACGAGGGGCTCCATTTACACCTCGAACGGCCGCTGCGCCGCGAACGCGCCTGCCGGCCCGAGCAGGAACAGGTTCGGCGTCTGACTCGCCGCCATGCCGGCAACGATCTGCGCGTGGAACTTCGCGTGCGTGCCGTTGAATTTGCCGTTGTTCCAGATCCGCCGCAACTGGCCGGTGAAGGCGCCGTTGTGATCGCCGTCGAGCGCCACCTGGTTGTCCTGGCAGCCGGAGATCAGGATCACTGCGGCCTTGAACTTCTTCACGATCGACTGCACGCGACCGCTCTGCACCGACAGCGTGGCCAGCACGGCATCGGGGTCGGCCAGCGGCGCCTTGCCCGCGGCCCTGGCCACGGTTGTCTGCAGACCGTCGTAGAACGGGCGGTGCGCGGCGTACACGCGCAGGCCCACATCAGCCGGCATCAGCTTGGCGCGCGTGCCGGGCGGCGGCGGCTCGGGGCGCGCGCGCGTCACCGTGCCCGAGTGGCAACTGTCGGAGAGCACGAGCACGCGCACGCCGGCAACGAACTTCGACAGCTCGAAGTACAGCTCGTCGTCGATCAACTGGCCGTCGAACAGACACCAGGTCTCATCCTGCTTGTCGTCTTCGTCGCCGGACGCATCGGCCACCTGGCCGCCGTGGCCCGAGTAGGTGAGCAGGAACAGGTCGCCCTTCTTCAGCGCCTTGGCCGCGGCGCGGATGCCGGCGAGCACCGCCTTGCGCGTGCCGGACTTGGTGAGCAGCTTCTTCGCCGCGAAGCCCTGCGCCTTGGCCATCGCCTCCAAGTCATTGGCATCGAACTCGCAGGCCGCCAGCGGGCCGCTCCAGCCCTCGTAGTGCTTTGGGTTGACGCTGTTCAAGCCGATGTGCAGCGACATCGCGCGTGCTTTGGTGGCAGCGGACTTGGCCATGGCAAACCCTCTCGGAAGTGAGGACAGGGGCGCAATGTAGGAGCATGTGGGCGCATCTGTCAGCCCTAGTCCGTAGGTCACGGACTGCGCGGTCTTAGGGGGGTGTGGGATCGCGGCGCTCGCTTGGCGCAAATCTTCAAGACGTCGCGCGCTCGCGTCGGGATCATCGACGCCACCCCTTCGGAAGAACGCCATGAAGATCACCCTGTCTCGCTGGCTGGCGCTGCCGCTCTGCGCATCGGCTTCGGCCCTGTTTGTCGCCTGTGGCGGCGGCGGGGGTTATGGAGGCGGTGGTGGTGGCAACACGCCGCCGCCGGCGGGCGCGCGCTTCGCCGGCCCGACCTCGTCGCAACCTCTGGCCTTGACGGCCGACAACGCCTACCTCGCGGTTGCCAACGAAGACAACGACAGCGTCACCTTCTTCGACCTGCGCAACGATGCCAACCGAACGCTCGCCGAGGTGCCGGTGCAGAGCGAACCGAGCGCTGTGGCCTTCATGCCCGACGGCAGCAAGGCCTATGCGGCCAATACGGCGAGCGGCACGGTGTCGGTGATCCCTGTCAACACGGCTGCGGGCACGGCCGGCGCGCCGAGCAAGCACATCGACGTCGGCACCGAGCCCAGCGCACTCGTGCTCACGCCCAACGGCCGGCGGCTGTACGTCGCCAACGCGCGCTCGAACTCGGTGAGCGTGATCGACACTGCGACCGACGCCGTCATCACCACCATCAGCAACGTCGGCCCCGAGCCGCGCGGCCTGGCCGTCACCAACGACGGCGACGATGCCGATGACGACGAGACGCTCTACGTGACGCAGTTCCTGTCATTGCCGATAGCAGGCAAGATCGACGGCGCCGACGATGCGAAGGCAGGCCATGTGAGCGTGGTCTCGACGGCGAGCAACACCGTGGTGGCCGACATTGCCGTCAACCCGATCGCCGACAGCGGCTTCAAGGCGCTCGGCGATGCGCTGGCGAGGACAGCGCCGCTGCCCGCCACCGACGAGGCAAACTTCAAGTTCACGACCGGCGCCTACCCGAACCAGTTGAACAACATCGCCATCAAGGGCGGCTACGCGTTCATTCCGAACACCGGCGCCTCGCCCAACGGCCCCCGTTCCGCTTCGACGTCAACACGCAGAGCCTGCTGTCGGTGATCGACCGAACAGCGCGCGCCGATGCCGGGCAGACGATCAACCTGCACCTTGCGGTCAAGGCTCAAAGCAACCCGGACAAGCTTTTCGTCACCCAGCCGTGGGCGATGGCCTTCAAGCATCAGCGCGACGAAGCGTATGTCGTCAGCGCGGCGAGCAACCACCTCGTCAAGCTGGCGGTGAATCCGGCCAGCGGTGCAGCCACGGTGCAGAGCGACCCGGGCGATACGACGCGCGTCCTGCAGATCAGGGTCGGCAAGAACCCGCGCGGCATCGTCGTCAACTCGACCGACACGCGCGCCTATGTGCACAACTTCATCTCGCGCGATGTGTCGGTGGTGGACCTGACGCTGGCGCGCGAAGACGTGATGGCGACGCTGATCTCGGCGGCGCAGCCGGCCACGGGCACGCAGGCCGAGCGCGTGCACATCGGCAAGGAGCTCTACAACACCTCGATCGGCGCGTTCGACGCCGCGCCCGGAACGACGACGCCGATCGTCGGCCGCATGTCGAACAAGGGCTGGGGCTCGTGCGCGGCCTGCCACACGCCCAAGGGCCTGACCGACAACGTCGTCTGGATCTTCCCGTCGGGTCCGAAGCGCACCATCTCGCAACACACCGATTTCGATCAAACGGCAGCGGCGCGCAACGTGCAACGCGCGCTCAACTGGTCGGGCGAGCGCGACGAGGAAGAAGACTTCGAGCTCAACATCCGCGCCGTCTCCGGCGGCCAGGGCCTGATCGTGTTGACCGATGGCGTGACGCAGGAGCCGAACGTGGTCAACCTGCGCCAGGCGGCGCCGGCCCCACTGCTGCCCAGCGCAGGCCGCAACCAGTTGAAAGTGCGCGGCGTGCCAGCGTGGGACGCGCTGAAGAGCTACATGCAGTTCGGCATTCGCCCACCGCTGTCACCGCTGCCCGCCGCCGATGCGCAGGTCGTTGCCGGCCGCGCGCTGTTCACGAGCGCCAACTGCCAGTCGTGCCACGGCGGTGCGTTGTGGACCAGCAGCCGCATCGACTTCACGCCGCCGCCGGATGCGGCGCTGATCACGGCCGCTCAGTTGACGAACCAGTTGCGCAACCTCGGCACCTTCGACGCGACCTTCTTCAACGAGGTCAACACCAACGGCGCGCCGTCGATTGGCAGCCTGGGGTTCGTGCCGCCCTCGCTGCTGTCGATCGGCGCGTTTCCTAACAGCTTCCTGCACAACGGCAGCGTGCTGTCGTTGTCCGGCGTGCTCGACAACGTGACGCACCGCAGCGCCGGCACGGCAGGCGTCGATACGCTGGCCAACGCGGCCGACCGCGACAAGGTGGTGCAGTTCCTGCTGTCGATCGACGCGAAGACGGTGCCGATCGCGTCGTAGTGCGGTGGCGCACACCGGCCGTCCCAGCGGCCGGCGTGTGCGTCGGTCGATATCATCGGCCGATGAGTTTCTGGTGCATTGCCGCTACCGTCGCCATTGCCTTGATCGGTGCGGCCGCGTCGGCCAAACCGCTCGTCTACTGCGCTGATGCCAGCCCCGAAGGCTTCGATCCGAGCTTGTGGGACAGCACGAGCACGAGCAATGTCACGTCGCAGCTCTTCAACGGCCTGGTCGGCTTCGAGCGCGGCACGACGACCTTGAAGCCCGAACTGGCGACGGGCTGGCAGCTCGCGCCGGACGCGAAGACTTTCACCTTCGCGCTGCGCCGCGGCGTCAAGTTCCACAGCACGCCGTACTTCACGCCGACGCGCGAGATGAATGCCGACGATGTGATCTTCACGTTCCGGCGCATGACCGATCCGCAGCATCCGTTTCACCAGGCGTTTGCGGTGCCGTATATCTATGCGCAAAGCCTCGGCCTGGCGGAGATGATCGCCGGCATCGACCGCATCGACGAGCACACGGTGCGCTTTCGGCTGAAAACGCCGAACGTCACCTTCCTCAGCACCTTCGCAATGTCGTTTGCCGGCATCCACTCGGCCGAGTACGCGGCCAAGCTGCTCGCCGAGGGGCGCGCGAGTGCGATCAACAACCAACCGGTCGGCGCCGGGCCGTACAAGTGGAAGAGCTATCGCAAGGACGACGTGGTGCGCCTGCTGCCGCATGAAGGCTATTGGGGTGGGCCGCAGAAGACGACGCAGCTGATCTTCGCCATCAGCCGCGAGCCCGCCGTGCGCGTGCAGAAGATGGCCGCCGGCGAATGCCACATCACCGCGCCGCTGCGCGACATCGACATCGCTGCGCTCGACAAGCGCAGCGAGGTGGTGATCCTGAAAACGCAGGCGCTCAACATCAGCTACCTGGCCTTCAACCTGAAGAAACCGCCGACCGATCAGCGCCGCGTGCGCGAGGCGCTCGACATCGCGATCGACCGCGATGCGCTGTTCCGTGTGCTGTTCACGCGCGGCGACGCGATGCAGGCCGTGAGCGCATTCCCGCCGGCGATCGCCGGCTACAACGGCGAGTTGAAGAACGAGTTCGACCCCGAGCGCGCGAAGCGGCTGCTGGCGCAGAGCGGTCTGGCCGACAGACTCGAGATCGACCTGTGGGCATTGCCGATCGCGCGGCCGACCAACCCCAACGGCATGCTGATGGCGCAGATGATCCAGCAGGACTGGGCGCGCATCGGCGTCAAGGCCACGATCAAGACTTACGAGTGGGGCGAGTATTTGAAGCGCGCCAACAACGGCGAGCACCATGTCTACATGAGCGGCTGGTCCGGCGACACCGGCGACGCCGACGACTTTCTCGCGCCGAACCTGACCTGCGCGGCCAGCCGTGACGGCATCAAGTTCTGCAACGCGGCGTTCGACGAGCTGGTGGCGCAGGGCCGGGCGACGGTGGACCCCGAGAAGCGCAATGCGATCTACCGCGAAGCGCAAGCGATCTTCAAGCGCGAGCGGCCGTGGATCACGATGGCGCACTCCTCCATCTACATCCCGCTGCGCAAGGATGTGAAGGGTTTCGTCATGGCGCCGAATGGCAGCATGGACTTCGAGGGCATGTGGCGCGAGTGATGGTCTTGAGGATCGAGAACATCGCGTCGCATCCGTCGTTCCGCCGACTGGACAGCATCGCCGGCATCGCCATCGACCTGCGCTACGCCGGCACAAACAACTTCGACGGTCGCGTGCTCTATCAAGGCATCGATTGCGCCTGGCTGCGTGTCGAAGCCGCGCAAGGGCTGGAGACGGCCGCCGCGTGGCTCGCGACGCACCACCCGGGCACGAGCCTGCTCGTGCTCGATGCGCTGCGCCCGCAGCGCGTGCAGGAAGCGATCTGGCGCGATGTGAAGGACACGCCCGCGGCGCGCTACTTTGCCGACCCGGCGCGCGGCTCGATCCACAGCTTCGGCATGGCAGTGGACGTGGCGCTGCTGGATGCGCAAGTGCGCGAACTCGACATGGGCAGCGGCTTCGACGAGATGAGCCACCGTTCGCACCCCGCGCTCGAAGCCGAACAGCTCGCCGCCGGCCATATCACGCGCGAGCACATCGCCGCGCGCGAGGTGCTGCGCGCCGCGATGCACCACGGCGGTTTTCGCGGCATCCCCACCGAGTGGTGGCACTTCAATCACGGCGACGCGGCGCGCGTGCGCCGTGAGTTCATGCGCGTGGAGTAGCCCCCAGCGCGCCGGGCCGCAAGGCGCAGGCGCAAGTGATTGCGGGCGGGCGTGGATTCATCACGATCTTTTTCGTCCCTGCGTCCAGG
>JANNJX010000641.1:0-1654 GCA_031396005.1 Burkholderiales bacterium | reverse complement strand
GCCGCGCTCTGGGCCACGCGCGTGCCGGTGGTCGGCCCCGCCTTGTTCGGCCTGCTGTTGCCCACGGCCGTGGTCACCGTCGGCCTGGCGGTGCTGGCCGGCGTGGCGGTGGCCGCGCCGCTGGCCGCGCCGGCCGTCTGGAGCGGCCTGGGTGTCGTGGCGACGCTGCAACTGCTGTGGCGCCATGTGCGGCACCGGCTGGTCTTCGTCGCGCTCTTGATGAGCGCGGTCAGCGGCCTGGCGGCCCTGGTTGCGGCCCTGGTCACCTTCGTCGTCGTCAGCGGCGGGCGTGTGGTCTCGGCCATCGCGGTGGTCGCCACCGGCATCGAGTTGCCGCCGCAAGTGTTGATGGCCGGCCTTTTCGGTCACGGCCTGCGCAGCCTCGGCGCGGCCGGTGCGCCCGTCGCGCAATCGGCGTACGGCCAGGCGGCGCTGGCCGGCGGCGGCGTCGTCTTCATGCTGGCCCTGGTGCTGCCGGCCCTGGTCTACCTGCGTGGCACCTGCTCGGTCTACCTCGCGCTCGACGACCGCGGGGAGCGCGAGGCGCCGGTTGCCGACCCGGCCGATCGAACGGCGTGATCGGAACCGGCCGCGAGCCGCGCATCGCCTGCCTGGTGCCGAGCGTGACCGAGCTGCTGGTCGCCCTTGGCCTGGGCCCGCGTCTGGTGGCGCGCACCGGCTATTGCATCCACCCGGCCGCCGCGCTGGCCGGCGTGCCCAAGGTCGGCGGGACCAAGGACGTCAACCTCGCCAAGCTGAAGCGGCTGGCGCCGACGCACGTCGTCGTCAATGTCGACGAAAACCGGCGCGAGACCGTCGACGCGCTGCGTTCCTGGGGCTGCGAGCTGCTGGTCACCCATCCGTGTTCGCCGGGCGATGTCATCGAACTGGTCACGCAGATGCTTGCGGCGTTCGCCGCCGAGCCCGGTGTGGCCGAGCGCGGCGCGGCCATCGAGGCCGAGTTGTGGGCCGAACTGCGAGCGACAAGGCCCGAGGGCCGACCGGCCGTGCCGGTGCTCTACCTGATCTGGCGTGCGCCGTGGATGACCGTGGCCCGCGACACCTACATCTCGCGCCTGCTGGACCGGGTCAACTGGTTGACGCTGCCGGCGCAGGACGGCGGCATCCACGGCGCGGCGCGATATCCCGCGCTGACCGGCGCCGAGCCCTGGCTGACGGCGGTGGAGGAAGTGCTGTTGTCGAGCGAACCGTATGCCTTCGGCGACGAACACCTCGCCGAAGCCCGGACCCTGTGTCCGAACGCGAGGGTGCGCCTGGTCGATGGCGAGGCCCTGAGCTGGTACGGCGCGCGCACGGCCACCGGGCTGCGCTACCTGCGCGGCCTGGTCGGCTAGCATCGATCAATGGATCTGCTCAAGCCGCTGATCGCCCTGCTGGCGATCGTCAACCCGATCGGCGTGGTGCCCTTCTTCATCCACTTCACGCAGGCCTTCACGCGCGAGCAGCGCCGGCAGACGATCCGCGTCACCGCGTTCACGGTGTTCGTGGTCATCGCCGTCAGCGCGGTGGCGGGCCTGAAGATCATCGAGTTCTTCGGCATCAGCCTGGCCTCGTTCCAGGTCGGCGGCGGCACCTTGCTGCTCATCAGCTCGCTGCAAATGCTCAACGCGCAACCGGCCGAAGCCAAACCGGG
>JANNJX010000601.1:0-1702 GCA_031396005.1 Burkholderiales bacterium | reverse complement strand
GAAGACGTACATCGGGTCGGCGAAGTAGGTGTAGGTGCACTCCTTGTGATCGAGCTTGATCTGCTCCATCTTGTCGTCGGCCTTGAACACCACTTCGGCGCCCGAGCCGTTGAGCAGGTTCTTCATCTTCAGGCGCACGGTCGCCGAGTTGCGGCCGCCGCGGCTGTACTCGGTGCGCAGCACGACCATCGGGTCCTTGCCCTGCATGATGACGTTGCCGGCGCGGATTTCTTGAGCGATCTTCATAGCAGGATTCCGTAAGGGGTTCAGGTGCGCTACAGCGAGGTCTTACGCCACGCGAAGCCGCGCATTCTATCGTTTGGAGTGCACGAACTGCATCAGTTGGCTGGTGAGGTCGCTCTGCTCGAGCAAACCGCTGCGCCATTGTTGGCAGGCTTCGCGCCAGGCCGTGGGCTCGCTCAGAGCCGCAGGCCAGGGGCCGAGGTTGTTCCAGGCCTGCCAGAGCTTCTGCACTTCGATATCGACCGGCAGGTGATCGAGCATGGCCTTCAACTTGCGCTCGTGCGCACCGTCGCTTTGCCGGTAGATGTGCCAGACGAACGGTGCGCCGGCCCACATCGCGCGCACGATCGAGTCTTCGCCGCGCGCGAAATTCAAGTCGCAGGCGTGCAGCAGGCGGTCGTAGGCGTTTTGAGTCAGCCAGGGCAGGGCGTGGGCGCGCAGGTTTCTCTGCGGGCGGCCTTCGAGCGCTTTCAACGCCGGCGCCTGGCTGGCGCCGGCGGTGATCAGCAGCAGCGTCGGCCGGTCGTCGAGCAGGTCGAACAGATCGGCGAACGGCGCATCGGCATAAGCGAACAGGCTGACGCAGCGCTCACCGGGGCGCGGCAGGATGTCGAGCTCGACCCACGGCGGCGCGCCGGGATTGAGCGCTCGCGGTTCGCGCAACAAGCCGCCGCTGCCGGCGCTGAAGCCAGGGTAGAAGAACCACTTCGTCAGCGCGCCGAACGACGAAGGCTGCGGCGACGGCAGGCCGTGGTTGCGCTCGACATAGTCCTCTGCGCTCAGGTACTCGAGGTTGATCCACACCGGCGCGCGGCGTGCCATGGCATCGACGAACGAGGGCGGCGGATCGCAGCCGAAGGCTTCGACGACGACGTCGCCCGGCTCGACCGTGGGCAGCGGCTCGGCCCAGCGCAGCACCGTCACGCCAGGTGTGCTGCGCTCGTGGTCCGGCGCCATCCAGTGCAGCGCGATCGGGTCATCGACCCACAGGCGCACGGCCTGGCCGCGAGAGGCCAGGTCGGCCGACAGGCGCCAGCAGACGCCGAGGTCGCCGTGGTTGTCGATGACGCGGCAGAAGAGGTCCCAATGGAGTTGCGTGCTCATGCCGATATTCTTACGCCATGAGTCAAGACGCGTTGATTGCCGACCCGAAGCGCGAGCGCCTGCTGGCCGATGTGGCTGCGTTGCCGCTGCGCCCCGGCGTCTATCGCTTCTTCGACGAGGGCGGCGCCGTGCTCTACGTCGGCAAAGCGCGCAGCTTGAAGAAACGCGTCTCCAGCTACTTCCAGAAAGACCATGGCGGCACGCGCATCGGCGTCATGGTCGGCCGCATCGCGCGGCTGGAGACGACGGTGGTGCGCAGCGAGGCCGAGGCGCTGCTGCTCGAGAACAACCTCATCAAGGCGCTGGCGCCGAGGTTCAACATCGTCTTTCGCGACGACAAGAGCTATCCGTACCT
>JANNJX010000561.1:0-2503 GCA_031396005.1 Burkholderiales bacterium | reverse complement strand
TGCGTGTGGCCGGCGACGCCGTGCTCGACAGCGACACGCCGATGCCGCAGATCGCGCTCGGCCTGCAATACAAGCGCACGCATGCCGGCGCGCTCGGCCCGACGCTGTTCGGCCCGCTCGGCGCCAAGGACAGCGGCGTCGATGTTTATGCCAGCGCGACAAAACTCTTTCTCGCCCAGGGCGTGCTCGTCAACGGCACGCTGCGCGCCACCAAGGCCAATCAGAACGGGCTGCTCGGGTTCGGCGGCGCGCAGAGCGACGGCTACAAACTGCAGCCGGAAATTTCAGTGGCAGTGCTGCTGCGCAAGGATGTGGCCCTGGGCGCCGAATACCGCGCCAAGCCCGACAACCTGAACCGCAGCGTGCTCGGCGACGGCGCGTTGGCCGAAGACGACTGGTTCGATCTCTTCATCGCCTGGGCGCCGAGCAAGCATTTTTCGCTGACGGCAGCGTATGTCGATCTCGGCAAGATCGCGCCGGCCTTGCAGCCGAAGCGGCAGACCGGCGCCTACCTGTCGGCGCAACTTTCTTTCTGAGGACTTCTGTCATGCGACGTGTCATCCCCGCTCTCGTGCTGGCCTGCGCCGGCTTCGTCATCGTCACCTCGGCCGAGGCGCAGAACAACAAACCCGTCGACGACAGCGTCTACCAAGCCTTCGGCCAGAAGGCTGGCCTGCAGGCGTTGATGGAAGACTTCTTCGACCGCCTGAAGGCCGATGCACGCACGGCGCCGTTCTTCAAGGACACCAACCGCGCCAACCTCGTCGAGCAGTTGACGGAGCAGCTCTGCCAGGAAGGCGGCGGGCCTTGCGTCTACAAGGGTGCGCCGATGGACAAGGTGCACCGTGATCTCGATATCCGCAAGGAGCACTTCAACGCGCTGGTCGAGGTGCTGCAGCAGAGCATGGATGCCAAGGGCGTGCCGTTCCGTGCGCAGAACGCGATGCTGGCGCGGCTGGCGCCGATGCACCGCGACATCATCACGACGCCCTAGAACGTGCCTGGTCGCAGGATGCTGCGATCGACGTTCTTCAACTGCGTGTGGCCGCAGAAGGCCATCGTCACGTCGAGCTCCTTGTGCAGGATCTGCAGCGCGCGCGTCACGCCGGCTTCGCCCATCGCGCCGAGGCCGTAAGCCATCGCGCGGCCGATCATCGTGCCGCGGGCGCCGAGTGCCCAGGCCTTGAGGACATCCTGGCCGCTGCGGATGCCGCTGTCCATCCAGACTTCGGTCTTGTCGCCGACGGCCTCGACGATCGCCGGCAGCGCGCGGATGGAGGATGGCGCGCCGTCCAACTGGCGCCCGCCGTGGTTGCTGACGACGATCGCATCGGCGCCATGCGCAACCGCGAGCAGCGCGTCTTCGACTTCCATGATGCCCTTCAAGATGAACTTGCCGCCCCACTGCTGGCGCACCCAATCGACATCGGCCCACGACAGCCGCGGGTCGAACTGCTCGTTGGTCCATGCCGCCAGCGACTTCATGTCGCTGACTTCTTTCACATGACCGACCAGGTTGCCGAACGAGTGCCGTCGCGTGCCGAGCATGCCCAGGCACCAGCGCGGCTTGCCCACCAAGTTGATCAGGTTGGCGATGGTCGGTTTCGGCGGCGCGGTCAAGCCGTTCTTCAAATCCTTGTGGCGCTGGCCGATCACCTGCAGATCGAGCGTCAGCACGAGTGCGCTGCACTTGGCGGCCTTGCAGCGCTCGATCATGCGCGACATCGCCTCGCGGTCGCGCATCATGTAGAGCTGGAACCAGAACGGCGCGGTCGTGTTCGCTGCGATGTCTTCGATCGAGCAGATGCTCATCGTCGACAGCGTGAACGGGATGCCGAACTTCTCGGCGGCCTTGGCAGCGTGGATTTCGCCGTCGGCATGCTGCATGCCCGTCAGGCCCACCGGCGCGATCGCCACCGGCATGGTCGCCGCCTGGCTGACCATCGTCACCGCGGTGCTGCGGTTTTCCATGTTGACTGCTACTCGCTGGCGCAACTGGATGGCCTTGAAGTCGGCCTCGTTGGCGCGGTAGGTTCCCTCGGTCCACGAGCCGCTGTCGGCGTAGTCGTAGAACATGCGCGGCACGCGCTTCTGCGCGAGCAGGCGAAGGTCTTCGATGCAGGTGATGACGTGGGCCATGGCCGGGATCGTACCCACATCCGCGCCGCGCCGGCCGGCGCGGTGCACGTCTTCAGCGCGTCGACGGTTCGTAGGTGGGCGCCGTAACGGCGGCACGCACGGTGCGCGTGCGCGGCGTGAAGTTGAGCTTGGCTTCGGCCACGCTCGCTGCGCCGACCTGCAAGGCCTGTGGGGTCTGCTCGGTCAACTGGTCCGGGTGCCAGATCCTCAGCTCGGCGGTGCCGTCGGGCACGCCGTCGATGCGCACGCGGCCCGCGGCGTCGCTGACCGCGCTCCACGGCGACTCGGCGACGAAGACATGGCCGCGCATCGAGCCGTGCAGGTGGCAGCCGAGCACGATCGCGCCGGCCTGGTCGAGCACGAC
>JANNJX010000527.1:0-10070 GCA_031396005.1 Burkholderiales bacterium | reverse complement strand
TGGGAGATGGACAAGTGGAGCGATCAGAGCTGAGCGCATGCGACATGCAACATAGAAACGAAAGGACCTGAAAATGAACGTCGGATTCATCGGCCTCGGCGTGATGGGTGCCCCGATGGCAGCCAACATCGTCAAGGGCGGGCATAACCTGACCGTGTACGACCTCAATCCGCTGGCCGTGGCCGAGCTGGTCAAGGCTGGCGCGAAGTCGGCGGCCTCGCCGAGGGAAGTCGGCGCGGCCAGCGAGATCGTGGTCACGATGCTGCCGGAGCCGCAGCACGTAGATCAGGTCGTGCTCGGCGAGAACGGCGTCGCCGCGGGGCTGCGCCCCGGTGGCATCGTCATCGACATGAGCACCATCGACCCGATCTCGTCGAAGCGGATCGGCGACGAGCTGCGCCGCCGCGGTTTCGAGATGGTCGACTCCCCGGTCGGCAAGACCAGCGAACACGCGGCCACCGGGACGCTGACGCTGATGGTCGGCGGCAATCAGGCGGCAATCGAGCGGGTGACGCCGGTGCTGAACTGCATGGGCACGGACACCTTCTACTGCGGCGGGCCGGGCACCGGCCACGCAATGAAGATGACCAACAACCTGCTCGCCACCGCGATCATGGTGGCCAATACCGAGGTGCTGGCCATTGGCATCAAAGCCGGCTTGACGCTTGAGCTGATGCTCAAGGTGATGAGCACGACGATGGGACGCAACGACCAGCTTTTCATCGCGATGCCGAAGAAGGCGTTCAAGGGCGACGACAGCCCGGGCTTCGCGATCCGCCTGGCCTGCAAGGACGTGCGCCTGGCGTGCGAAGCCGCCGAAACGATGGGATTCGATGCCCGGGTCGGCCGCGCCGCGCAGGCCACGATGGACAGCGCCATCGCGCAGGGGCTGGGCGACCGCGACACGGCGGCGCTGCTGTTCATCCTGGAGAAGAAGCTGGGCATCGAGGTGCGGCAGCACGTCGTGCCGGTCAAGGCCTGAGCGCCAAGCGGCATCGCAACGTCATGGCCGCCTACGTCATCAACGACATGGAGATCACCGACCCGGTGGTCTTCGAGCAGTACCGCGCGCTGTCGCCGGCGACCGTAGCCCAATACGGCGGGCGCTTCCTCGCCCGCGGCGGGGCGACGATGACCATCGAGGGCAGCTGGGCGCCGAAGCGCCTGGTCGTCCTCGAATTTCCCGACGTCGCCCGCGCCAACTCATGGTTGGAGTCGCCGGAATACGCGCCGGCGCGGGCGCTTCGGCAGGCGTCCGCCCGGTCTAACCTGATCGTCATCGAAGGTATCGCCGCCTGAGCGGCGTGGAGATTCAAAAACATGGCCAAAACGCATACCAAACGCCTGGGCTTCGTGAAGAAGCGCGAGGACATGACCCACGAGCAGTTCGCCAAGCACTGGCTCGGCACCCATGCGGGGCTGTGCGTCAAGTTGCCCGGGCTGATCCGCTACTCGGTGAACCTGGTCGACAAGTCGCGTTTCCCACACTTCGACTACGACGGGTTCTCCGAGCTGTGGTTCGAGTCGGAACCCGCATTGCAGGCTTCGCTAGAGAGCCCGGAAGGCAAGACCCTGCTGGCCGATCTGCCGAACTTCGCGGGCCAGATCCACCCCATCATCGCCATCGAAACGCCGTACATCTGGCCCTGAGGCCACACTGTCGTGGCTGGCCGGACCGACGCGATCGCGCTGCGCGCCGGTGCCATGTCGACCACGCTGGTCGATGGCCGCATCGGTCGTATCAACGTGTGCGGCCACGAGGTCTGGCATGGCGTGCACTTCCTGCTGCGTGACCCGCACTGGCGCACGCCGCCGCTGCAATGCGGCCCGGCGCGCCACCAGGTGCGCGACGGGGGCTGGCGCTGCCTGGTCGAAGGCGGTTTCGACAGAGTCCCCGGTCTCCGATGGCGCCTGACGGTCGACGGCACTGACGATCTGCACGCGCTGCAGGTCACCGGCGAAGTGCACGCGGCCGCGGAAATCGAGGTCAACCGGCTCGGCCTGTGCTTGCTTCATCCGATGGCCGCCGCCGATTGTGCGGTCGAAGTTGGGCATGTCGACGGGCGTGTCAGCCGCTCGCGGTTGCCGGGCTCATGCATCCCGCCCTGGCCGCCGTTCACCGGCATCGCCTCGTTGCGGCACGAGTTTGCACCAGGGTGCTGGGCCAGCGCGCACTTCGAAGGCGCCGACTTCGAATTCGAAGATCAGCGCAACAACGCCGACGCTTCGTTCAAGACCTACTCGCGGTCGAATTTCATGCCGCGGCCCTACCGCCTGGGCGCGGGTACGGTCGTGCGTCAGAGCGTCAGGTTGACGGTCGAGGCGCTACCCGAGGGATCTCCGGTCGGCAGCCGTGCGGTCGACGCAGGCGACGCAGGTCGCGCCGGTTACGTAGGCCATGCTGCGACTCGGATCGGGGTTGAGCTGCTGAGCACCGATCTCGCCGATCTGGCCCGTGCCGGCGACTGGATTGCTGCGATGGGCCTGGGCCACGTTCACGTCGCCGTAGACGCCGGGCAGATCGACAGCTTCGATTGCGAAGCGCTGGCTGCGGTGCTGACCCCGGCGCGCGCACGATTGCGGCTGGACGTGCCGGGCCTGTCGCACAGCGGCGTTGAAGAGCCGCTGCGCCGGCTGGCCGCGCGCCTGCGCGCCGCGGGGGTCGTGCCGGACGACCTGGCCGTCTTCCCGAGCACGCACGCAGCCGCCGCCGCGGCACGTGCTGCGTTCCCGGCGACGCGCATCGGCGGCGGGACGCCGGACTTCTTCGTCCAGCTCAACCGCGCCGAGGACCTGCCGCTACTGGACTTCCTGAGCTTCACCGTCTGCCCCACCGTCCACGCCGCGGACGACGAGACCGTGATGCAAAGCCACGCCAGCCTGGGCGCGATGCTGGCGACGCTGGCGATCCGCTATCCCGGCGTGCCGGTGCAGGTCGGCCCGAGTTCGATCGCGGCGCGTCGCAGCCCGCTCGGCCAACTGGCGGCGGGCGACGGCATCCGGCCTCTGGCGCTGAGCGGCGTTGACGCGCGTGACCCCGGCGCATTCGGCGCGGAATGGATCGCCGGTCATGTGGTTGAACTGCGCCGCGCGGGGGCCCAGGCAGTCACCGTGGGCCGTCTCGCATGGTGCGCCCCGGGGTCGCCGGTGGCGCGCCAGCTCGCTCGCCTCGCGGCCGGCTAGACCTTGGGCGGGAAGAAGGGGCCGGTGGCGCTTTAGAAAGTCGGCACTGGCGCCCCGGCACAGTGGGCCAGGTGTTCGAACAGCGCTGCCAGCGCACTGCCCTGACGCGGCGCCTCACGCGTGCAGACCAGCATCTTGCGCGCGGCCCAGGGGTCGCTGAGTGGCAGCACCCGGAGCCGCAGTGCCGCCGCGAAGCTGCGCGCGGCATGCACCGGCAGTATCCCCACGCCCAGCCGAGCCTGCACCGCGCGGCAAACGGCCTCGAAACTGCGCACCTGTACCCGCAGCGCCATCGGGCGCTGGTGGAGCGCGGCCTGCGCGACCAGCAACCGGGTCAGCATCGCGCCGCTTTCCAGGCCGACGAGGTCGCGCTCGAGCAGGTCGGCAAATGCGATCGAACCGTCTCCCAACTCGTCGTCGTCGCAGACCACCGCGGCGAGCTCGTCCTGTCGGTATTGGGCGACATGTACGCCTGATACGTCGACGCCCTCGACGACGACGCCGATATCGACCTCGCCGGCGCGCACGCGCCGCGCCGCCTCTTCGCTCCAGGCTTCCTCGAGCACGATGCGTATCTGCGGCGACCTGGCCTGGAACGCCGAAATGTCGGCCGGCAGGAACTGCGTCATCGCCGACGTGTTGCCGTGCACATGCAGCACCTCGATGCGCCCGCGCGCGTAGTTGGCCATCTCGGCGCGCATCTGGTGCACGCCGGCGACCACGTCGCGCGCGAGCACGAGCAGGCGATCGCCGGCCGGTGTCGGCTCCAAGCCACGCGAGTGGCGCTCGAATAGCTGCACCTTGAACTGGTGTTCCAGCAGGGCCAAGCGGCGGCTCGCCGCCGGGACCGTGATGTGACTGGCTTCGGCGGCCCGGGTCAGGTTGCCCATCTCGGCAGCGCGTATGAATAGCGCGAGCGAGTCGATGTCGGGAAGCATCGACGGATTCTGGGCCGCGGGGCTGCGGCGGCCACTCCGGATCAGCCCGGTATTGCGAAGCCGGCAAGACGCCGTTGCCGACATGCCAATTCGCGGATCGGGCCGTGCGCTCTACAGTGCCAAGCCATCGTGGCCCGTCCGCTAGCGAACGAACATCGTGCGGCTGCAGCGCCCGCTGAAGGAGAACCCATTTGAAGAAGATGTTCATCGGCGGCCGCTGGGTCGCTGCCCGCGACGAACGCCTGCTGCCGGTCATCGCGCCGGCCGATGGTGCGGTGTTCGACCAGATCGCCCGCGGCGACAGCGCCGACGTCGACGCCGCCGTGCACGCCGCACGGGCCGCCCTCGACGGCCCCTGGGGCAGCATGTCGGCCACCGAGCGCGGGCGCCTGCTGATCAAGATCGGTCAGCAGGTGTCCGACCAAGCCGACGAACTGGCCCGGATCGAGGCGCGCGACACGGGCAAGCCGATGTCGACCGCGCGCAACGACATCGCGGTGCTGGCGCGCTACTTCGAGTTCTACGGCTCGGCGGCCGACAAGCTGCATGGGCAGTCGATCCCCTTCGTCGCCGGTCATCAGGTGACCCTGGTGCGCGAACCGCTGGGCGTCACCGCGCACATCATCCCGTGGAACTACCCTGCGCAGATGTTCGGGCGCACCGTCGTGCCAGCGCTGGCGATGGGCAACGCGACGGTGCTCAAGCCGGCCGAGGACACCAGCCTGTCGGCGCTGCGGCTGGCGGAGATCGCGGCCGAATGCGGTCTGCCTGACGGCGTGCTGAACGTCGTCACCGGACTGGGCGAGGAAGCCGGGGCGGCGCTGGCGGCGCACCCGGGCATCGACTTCGTCTCCTTCACTGGCAGCAACGAGGTTGGCACGCTGGTGCAGCAGGCCGCGGCGAAGAATGCCGTCAAGTGCGTACTCGAACTGGGCGGCAAGTCACCGCAGATCGTCTTCGACGACGTCGACATAGAACGCGCGGTACCCATCGTCGTGCGCGCCATCGTGCAGAACGCCGGCCAGACCTGCACTGCGGGCAGCCGGCTGCTCGTGCAGCGCTCGGTCGAGGCCCGCTTCGTCCGGCGTGTCGCGGAGGCCTTTTCGCAGGTTCGTGTCGGCACGCCCGAGATGGACCTGGACTGCGGCGCGTTGATGAACCCGGCGCAGGCGGCGCGGGTGCGGCGCTACATCGACGGCGCCCGGACCAGCGGGATTCCGGTGCTTGCCGAGGGCCGCATCGCCGACGGCGTGCCGGCGGGCGGCCATTACGTCGCGCCAACGATGTTCGGCCCGGTGCCGCGCGAACATCCGCTGGCGCGCGAAGAAGTGTTCGGGCCGGTGCTGGCGGTATTGCCTTTCGACGACGAGGCCGACGCTATCGCACTGGCCAACGGTACCGAATACGGCTTGCTGGCCGCCGTCTGGACCGAGAACGCCGGGCGCCTGCATCGCGTGGCCAAGGCGGTCAAGGCAGGCCAGGTGTTCATGAACTGCTACGGCGCCGGTGGCGGTGTCGAGCTGCCTTTCGGCGGCACCAAGCGCAGCGGGCATGGCCGCGAGAAAGGACTGCTCGCACTCGAGGAACTGAGCAGCACGAAGACACTCGTGCATTACCACGGCTGAGCATCGATGGAGGCCATTCAATGAAGAAGATCGGCATGGTCGGCATCGGCCTGATGGGCCACGGCATCGCCAGCAACCTCGCCAAGCACGGCTATCAACTCGTGCTCTTCGAGCACGCCGGCAACCAGCCGCTCGATGCGCTCAAGGCGGCTGGCGCGGTCACGGTGGTCAGCCTGGCGGAACTGGCGGCTGCGAGCGACGCCGTCATCCTGGTGCTGACGGGATCGCCGCAGGTCGAGGCCGTGCTGACCGGCAACGGCGGCCTGCTGGCCGGCCTGCGCCCGGGCAGCGTGGTGATCGACTGCTCGACCGCGATGCCCGCTTCGACCATCCGCATGGCGCAGGCCGTCGAGGCCGCGGGCAGCCGGTTCCTCGACGCACCGATGACGCGCACGCCCAAGGAAGCCGCCGAGGGCCGGCTGAACTTGCTGGTGGGCGGCGACGCCGGATTGCTGGACCGCTGCCGGCCGGTGCTGCAGAGTTTCTCCGAGAACATCACGCATGTCGGGCCGGTCAGTGCGGGCCACAGCATGAAGCTACTGCACAACTACGTGTCGCTCGGCATGGTGGCGCTGCTGTCGGAGGCCGCCGCCTGCGCGCAGCGCAGCCAGGTGGCGCCGGAAGCCTTTGTCGAGGTGCTCGCCAAGGGCGGCGGCGGTGGTATCGCCCTCGAGCGGCTCAAGCCTTATCTGCTGGCGCGCGATCCTTCGGGGCTGCGCTTTTCGATCGCCAACGCGGCCAAGGACCTGGGCTACTACAACGCGATGGCAAAGGACGCGGAGGCGCCGGACGAGATCGCCGCCGCGGTACTCGCCACGCTCGACCGAGCGCACGCCAACAGCGCGGCCGATGCACTGGTGCCCGAGCTGGTCTCGATCCTGGGCGCAGTCGGCGCGGCGCGAACAGCCTGAGCATGCGGCGCGGCGACGCGGTCGCCGAACGGTCAGGTGCGCCGCTGCCGCAGCAGCGCCTGCGCGCGCAGCAGCACCGGCCGGTCGACCATCTTTCCGTCCACCGCGACCGCTGCGCCCCCGGCGCGGTCCATCGCGTCCACCACCCGCTGCGCCCAGTCGAGTTCGGCGGGGCTGGGCGAGAAGCTGCGGTTGACCACCTCGACCTGGCGCGGATGGATGCATAGCTTGGCGCCGAAACCGGTCCGCCGCGAACGCAACGCGTCGTGCTCGATGCGCCCGTTGTCGTCGATCGCAGTCGTCACGCCGTCGACCGGTGGCGCCAGTTGCGCCAGCCGCGACTCGAAGACGAAACGCGAACGGAACGCGAGCAGTGCGTCGTCGTCACCGCCGATGCCGAGGTCGAGCTGGAAGTCGATGGTGCCGAACGCCAGACGCACAACACCGGCTGCACGCGCTATCTCGCGCAGGCGGTCGAATCCTTCGGCAGTTTCGACCAGGGCGACGATAGGTTTGTCGGGCAGTGCACGCCGCAGGTCGGCCAGGTCGTCGGCGTAACCCGCCTTGGACAGCATCACCCCCGCCACGGCCGGCACTGCGCATGCGGCGAGGTCTTCGGCGAACCAGGGTGTGTCTGCTCCGTTGACGCGCACCAGCAAGCGCGGGTTCGGCGCAACGCCATGCAAGGTGTCCCGCAGCGTGCGGCGTGCGGCTTCCTTGGCCGCCGGCGCGATGGCGTCCTCGAGGTCGACGACGACAACGTCGGCACCCCCGGCCAGGGCCTTGGCGATGCGCTCGGGCCGCTCGGCCGGTACGAAGAGATAGGAACGGGGTGTCATGCGGTGCTGGGTTCGATCCGCCGAACGACGTCGATCACGCTGCCGTCTCGGTATTCGACGACAGCGACGACCGGTGCGTCTTCTCGCAACGGCGGGAGCGGGGATGCGAGTCGAGCGGCCTCGACCCGCAGCTCGTCGATGTCGCGCACGGTGAGCCCGGCGTCGCGCAGCCGAGCGGCGAGCTCGGGCCGCGCGGGGTTGACCGCTATGCCGGCCTCGGTGACGACGACGTCGACCGTCGCACCGGGTGTGGTGATGCAGCGGACGGCCTCGACGATCTTGGGCGCAGTCGTGGTGGACAGCCGCGTCGTGACGATCGCCAACTCGGCACCGTCGGCGGTGTCGGCATGACCGCCAGAGCCGCCGAGGATGCGGCCTTCGGAGCCGGTCGTGACGTTGACGTTGAAATCGATGTCGACTTCGGCGGCCCCGAGGATCATCGCCTTCAGGCGGTCGACGACCGCGCCACGACCCAGCGGGCTGGCGTACATGGCCGCCGACATGCCCTGGTGACGTGGGTCCGAACGGTAGGACTCGACCGCCTGCAAGTCGAAACACTGGACGTCCAGGATCTGGCGGAACAGCCCTTGTTCGAGCATGCCGCACAACATGCCGGTGACCCCGCCGGCCGCGAAGCTGCCCTGCACGCCGCGCTGTTTCATCAGCGTCGACAACGCCTGGGCGACGGCCAGCGAGATGCCGCCGGCGCCGGTCTGGAAAGCGAAGTCGGGGCTGAGCAATCCGGCCGCGTCGATGACGCGCGCGGCGGTCTGCGCGATGCGCAGTCCGACCGGGTCCCGCGTCGGCAGCGTCGTCCCGGAGAGGATGCCGGCCGGGTCGCCGATCGAGTCGACGGCGACGACGAAGTCGACGTGGTGCTGCGGGATGTCGATCCGGGCAGCGGGGTAGGCCACCAGGGTGTCGGTCACGACGACCACGCGCTCGGCGTTCGCTGCGTCGACCATCGCATAGCCCAGCGGACCGCAGGCCGCACGCCCGGCCGCGCCACTGACGTTTCCGGCGTCGTCGGCCGTCGGCGCGGCGACGAAGGCGACGTCGATCGGCAAGCTGCCGGTCTCGATCGCCGCAGCGCGTCCGCCGTGGGTCTGCATGGTCACCGGCCTGCTCAGCCGGCCGGCGGACACCGCACGGGCCACCGGACCGGACAGGAAGGAGGTCACGATCCTGCCGACGATGCCGCGTTCGATGTGCCCGACCAGCGGCGCGTGCACCGGGAAGATCGAGCTGGCCGCGACGGTCAGGTCGCGCAGGCCGCGCTGCGCAGCGACCGCCAGCACCTGGTTGAGCACCTGGTCACCGTCACGCAGGTGGTGATGAAACGACAGCGTCGCGCCATCGCGGATGCCACAGGCGTCGAACGACGCCGCGAGGTTCAGAAGACGCTTTCCGACCTGCTTATCGCTACGGTGCAGCGGTCGGGCCGCGCGCGCGACGATGCCGGGTGGACGGCAGTGGCCGGCGTAGGGTGTGACCGGGCCATAGCCTGCGAGGACGGCAGGAATGGCGCGGAGGGAGAGCGATCGCATCGTGGGTAGGTGGGGCGTAGCAAACGCATTTTTCAGGCAGTCCTCAGGTGGCGGAATGTTCTTCTGGTCAACGCCGGATTAACCAGTCGGCAAGGCGTGAGGATGATTCGCTCAAACGCCCTTTTTCGGTGACGTTGGGGTGGACAAGTGCCTACCGTGACGGAGGCCGGGATGCCTGGCGCGACACTCGAATTCAGCATGGTGATGCACACGCTGTTGACCAAGCGCTGGCGCCTTTCGCTAGTCGATCCGTCCCGCTGCCTACCGGCACTGCTTGACGTCATCATGGCCCTTGAGACGAAGCGGGACAGGATCATCTCCTGATCAGACCGCTGGCGACCAACGTGGACACTCCAAGCCAGTCACCCGACGCGGTCGCCCCTGTGGGTGTACTCCCACGTCACGCGCGCAGGGCAGCGCGCGCACGTGGCGTTGTCGATCCGCTTGTAGATCGCCGCGATCGCGCGTTGCTTGTCGGGAAAGACGTGGCCCTCGCCGAGCGCCTGCAGCAAGCCGCCCTTCCTCCAGAGGTCGAGCACCTGTGGCCTCGGCTGGTGGAAGTACAAGTCGCCGCCCATCGCGCGGCGCGCGTCGAGCTCAGCCCGCCAGACCGCCTCGCCCGCGACGTCGATGTAGTTCATGCTCTTGGCCATCACCTGCAGGTGCGGCTGGGCGTTGGGCTCGGCGCGCAGCGCGGCGAGGCGCTCGGCGACGTGCGGCACTGCGCCGAAGTAGATCGAGCCCTCCATGCGCAGCAGTTTTCGCGCCAGGAGAGCCATGAGTCCGAAACGCACGAGGCCGAACGTCGTGTTCATCGTCGTCGACGACCTCGGTTTCGCTGACCTGCGGTGCTACGGCGGACGGCCATCGTCATTTGGTGCCGTCTCGCCGTGCTCGACGCGGTCGCCGCATCGGGCATCCGTTCCATCAGGGCTATGCAAACTCGCCGGTATGCGGCTACGGGGCCTCCGACGGGTGCTTGCGTGCGGGTCCGACCGGCAGCTTTCGGGAGGCGAGATCAGGACAG
>JANNJX010000512.1:0-4742 GCA_031396005.1 Burkholderiales bacterium | reverse complement strand
GTCCACCGTGCCGCTGTTCGCGTCGATCCTGCGCATTCCGTTCTCGATCATCGCGCCGGTGATCATCGTCATCTGCGCCATCGGCGCCTACACCGTGCACAACGCGATGCTCGACATCTGGTTCATGCTCGGCTTCGGCGTTGTCGGCTACGTCTTCAAGAAGCTCGACTACCCGCTGGCGCCTCTCGTGCTGGCTCTCGTGCTCGGCGACAAAGCCGAAGATTCGTTCCGCCAGGCAATGCTGGTGTCGCAGGGCGAGGTGTCGATCATGTGGGCCAACCCGCTGGTGGGTAGCATCACCACGCTGGCGCTTCTGATGCTGTGCTGGCCGCTGATCTCCAAGGCGATCGGCCTGGTGCGTGCGCCCAAGGTGAGTGACCTGCCCGCCGAACGGCCGATCGATTGAAAGGAAACCAAGATGCCAGTCGTCGCATTGACCCAGGGCATGGGCTCGCTGGCCCAGGACATCGCCGATCAGTTGGCGCAGGAGTTGAGCCTGACGACGCTGCAGCACGAGGTGGCCGAGCGCGTGGCCAGCAAGATGCATGTGCCCAAGAGCCTGATCAGCCGGCTGCGGGCCGGCAAGGCCGGCACGATCGAGCGCCTGCGCGCCGACCGAGCCAGCATCGCCGTCTACACCGCCGAAGAAGTTCTCGAGACCGCCTCGCGCGGCAACGTCGTGCTGCGCGGCTGGGGCGGCACCGCCTTGCTGCGAGCGGTGCCGCACGTGCCCTGCATCCGCATCATGCGGCCGTTCGAGAAGCGCGTGCAGTGGTTGATGGCCGAGCTCGACACCGATGATCGCGAGCTGGCCGAGAAGGAGATCCAGCGCAGCGACGAGTCCAACGCTTCTCGCATGAACGAGCAGTTCGGTGTCACGTGGGGCGATCCGGTGCTGTTCGACATGGTGCTCAACACCGAGCGCCTGTCGGTGGACAGCTGCGTGCAACAGATCAAGGCGCTGCTGCTGCGGCCGGAGTTCGCCGAGACGCCGGCGTCGCTGGCGCTGTTGCAAGGCATGGCGCTGGCGGCGCGCGTGCGCGCGGTGCTGCGCGGCAGCGAGTTGACGGAAGGCGTGGACGTGACGATCGAAGCCAACGGCGGCGCCGTCACCTTGAGTGGCATCGTCGTCAGCGACGGTGAACGTGCCGCCACCGAGCAGGTCGCGGCGGCGGTGCCCGGCGTGACGAGTGTGGACAACCAGTTGCGCGTGATGAAGATGTCGCGCCTGTTCCCGTCGGCGAAAAACTGAGAGAAAGTGCTGTCGGTGATGGCGTGAAGAGCGCAAAGCCGCGGGCGGGTGCGCGGCGGCGCGCCACTGCGGCGGTCGGCGCCAAAGGCGCGCCGACTGCGCTGCGGTGCTCGGGATTTCGTCGCACTGCGCAACTCGCTGCGCTCGGACAGACGCAGTGAATCAGATGACGAAGCGCGTGGACACACGCGCCGACCGAATCCCTGTGCTCCTCGCCGCCGCACAGGCGCGCCGCCGCGTTCATCTCCCCGCACCGGCCAGCGCCAAGCCTTGCGCCCGCACACAGCAACGCAAGTCAAATCTTCCCCCGCTGCTTCAACCTCGACAGCGTCTCCGCCGACAGATTGAGATACGCTGCCAGTTCTTTCTTCGGGATGCGCTCGGCCAGCTCGGCGTGTTTGCGCATGAAGCGGTGCACGCGACCGGGCGCGTCGAGCAGGTGCAGCGTGATCGTGTGCGCCATGATCTCGCTCATCAGCCGCATCACGTGGTACTCGAACTCGGCCTTGAACTTCGGGTGCCGGTCCATGAACGCCACCCAGCGCGGCATCGGCAGCTTGGCCACGCGCGCCTTGGTGACGCTGACGATGGCGTACGGCGTGGGCGTGTTCAGCCGCCACGCCGCGTAGCTGGTCTCGATGTCGCGCTCGTCGGCAAAACGCAGGATCATCTCGTGCGCATCGGCGTCGGAGACGACGCGTTTCAACAGGCCGTCGAGCACGAAGTACTGCTCCATATCGTGCACGCCCTGGTGGAGCAGGTACTCGCCTTTGGGGCAGTCAACGACTTCGAGGCTGTCTTCGAGCTCGCGCCGTTCCTCGTCCGTCATGGTCTGCAGGACCACGTTCTGCTTCAGCTGAACGCGAATGACGTTTCGTTCGGGGTGCAGGGCCAGCGGGATCATCGAGCCAGTTGCCGAAAGTTGACCGCGGTCAACGGGGATAACAAGCCCGCTTTTCTACCATAGCTGCCACATCGAAGACTTTATGGAGACAGCCATGTCTGCCGTCCTCTCGCCCGCACCCGCCGCCAACAAGCAAGACAGCGCCGCCACGACGACCGATGGCTTCCATCTCGTCATCGATGCGCTCAAGCTGAACGGCATCGACACCATCTTCGGCCTGCCCGGCATCCCGATCACCGACCTGACGCGCAAGATGCAGGCGCAGGGCATGCGCGTGATTTCGTTTCGCCACGAGCAGCATGCCGGCAACGCAGCCGCCGCCGCAGGCTTCCTGACGCAAAAGCCCGGCATCTGCCTGACGGTGTCGGCGCCCGGTTTCCTCAACGGCCTGACCGCGCTGTCCAACGCCACGGTCAATTGCTTCCCGATGATCCTCATCAGCGGCTCGTCCGAGCGCGAGATCGTCGATCTGCAGCAGGGCGACTACGAAGAGATGGACCAGCTCGCCATCGCCAAGCCGCTGTGCAAGGCGGCGTTTCGCGTGCTGCACGCGCAGGACATCGGCATCGGCATCGCGCGCGCGATCCGCTCTGCCGTGTCGGGCCGGCCCGGAGGCGTGTACCTCGACCTGCCGGCCAAGCTGTTCGCGCAGACGATGGACGCTGTTGCCGGCAAGGCCTCGCTGGTCAAGGTCGTCGATGCGGCGCCGAAGCAGATTCCCGCGCCCGATGCCGTCAAGCGCGCGTTGGATCTGCTCAAGAGCGCCAAGCGCCCGCTGATCCTGCTCGGCAAGGGCGCGGCGTATGCGCAGGCCGATGCCGACATCCGCGCGCTCGTCGAAAAATCCGGCATCCCCTACCTGCCGATGTCGATGGCCAAGGGCCTGCTGCCTGACACGCATGCCCAGTCGGCGTCGGCCGCGCGCTCGTACGTGCTGGCCGAAGCCGACGTGGTGATGCTCGTCGGTGCACGTCTGAACTGGCTGCTGTCGCACGGCAAGGGCAAGACGTGGGCCGAGGACAAGGGCGCCAAGCAGTTCATCCAGATCGACATCGCGCCGACCGAGATGGACAGCAACGTCGCCATCGCCGCGCCGCTCGTCGGCGACATCGGCTCCTGCGTATCGGCGCTGCTCGCCGGCATGGGCTCGAACTGGAGCAAGCCGCCGGTGGAGTGGACCGGCGCGATCGCCGAGCGCAAGGACAAGAACCTGTCGAAGATGGCGGTGACGTTGGCGCAGCGCCCGTCGCCGATGAACTTTCACAGCGCGCTGTCCGTCGTGCGCGATCAGATCAAGGCGCGGCCCGACATCGTGCTCGTCAACGAAGGCGCCAACACGCTCGACTTCACGCGCTCGATCGTCGACATGTACGAGCCGCGCAAGCGTCTGGATGTCGGCACCTGGGGCATCATGGGCATCGGCATGGGCTACGCGGTGGCGGCGGCGGTCGTCACCGGCAAGCCGGTGCTGGCCATCGAGGGCGACAGCGCGTTCGGCTTCAGCGGCATGGAGGTTGAGACGATCTGCCGCTACAACCTGCCGGTGTGCGTCGTCGTCTTCAACAACAACGGCGTCTATGGCGGCATGGATGTCAACCCGACCGGCGGCGCCGACGTGGCGCCGACTGTCTTCGTCAAGAATGCGCGCTACGACAAGTTGATGGAAGCCTTCGGCGGTGTCGGCGTGCATGCGACGACTGCCGACGAACTGGCCAGGGCGATGACTGAAGCCATCGCATCCGGCCGGCCGACGCTGATCAACGCCGTCATCGATGAAGCCGCCGGCACCGAGAGCGGCCGCATCACGAGCCTGAACCCGACCGCGGCGCCGAAGAAGTAAACCCCGTTTTCTGCAAGAGCATCTCAAGGAGCAACTCAAATGTCAGGCAACCTTCCCCTCGCGGGCATCAAGATCATCGACTTTACGCATGTGCAGGCGGGCCCTGCCTGCACGCAGCTGCTGGCTTGGTTCGGCGCCGACGTGATCAAGGTCGAACGCCCCGGCTCCGGCGACGTGACGCGCAGCCAGCTGCGTGACATCCCCGAGGCCGACGCGCTCTACTTCACGATGCTCAACAGCAACAAGCGCTCGTTGACGTTGGATACGAAGAAGGCCGAGGGCAAGGCGGTGCTCGAGAAGCTGATCAAGGAGTGCGACGTCATGGTCGAGAACTTCGGCCCCGGCGCGCTCGACCGCATGGGCTTCACGTGGGAATACATCCAGAAGCTCAACCCGGCGATGATCCTGGCGTCGGTCAAGGGCTTCTCCGACGGCCACCACTACGAAGACCTGAAGGTTTACGAGAACGTGGCGCAATGCGCCGGCGGCGCGGCCTCGACCACCGGCTACTGGAAGGGCGAGAACTCGGGCCC
This sequence comes from Burkholderiales bacterium, assembly GCA_031396005.1. Lineage (GTDB taxonomy): Bacteria > Pseudomonadota > Gammaproteobacteria > Burkholderiales > Burkholderiaceae_C > CADEEN01. The sequence goes on along the minus strand of JANNJX010000512.1, from coordinate 213 downwards.
GACCATCTCTTCGGCTGCGCTCGGCGACTCCAACACCGGCATGCACCTGGCCATCGGCATCCTCACCGCCTACATCGGCAAGCAGAAGACCGGCAAGGGCCAGAAGGTCTCGGTCTCGATGCAGGACTCGGTGCTGAACCTGTGCCGCGTCAAGATGCGCGACCAGTTGCGCCTGGACAAGGTCGGCCACTTGGAAGAGTACCCGCAGTACCC
>JANNJX010000463.1:0-2481 GCA_031396005.1 Burkholderiales bacterium | reverse complement strand
GGCAGGCGTGCTCGGCACCGGCGATCAGGCGCCGCGCCACCAGCGACTGAAGGATCTCGTCGTCAAGTCGCAGACCGAGAGCGAGGCCGGCCTGGCGAAGAACCTGGCCGAAGCCAACGCGCAAAAAGAAGGCAACGAGCTCGTGAAGATGGGCACCATCTATGCGTCGATGGGGCAGAACGACAAAGCTGTGGAGCTGATCGAGAAAGGCATCGCCAAAGGCAGCTTGAAGCGCCCCGACGACGCCAAGCTGCGCCTAGCGCTGTCGATGGCGGCCGTGCCGAAGACCAAGGCCAAGGGGCTGCAGGCGCTGCGCGCGATCGGCGGCACGGACGGCACGGCGGAGGTGGCCAAGCTCTACACTGTGGTGATGCAGTAGCCAGCGATGTCCGCCGCCGACAAGCGCCGCATCTTCCGGCAACTGCACGGGTCGGGCTGCTTCGTCATTCCGAACCCGTGGGATCTGGGTAGCGCGCGACTGCTCGAAAGCCTGGGCTTCAAAGCGCTGGCGACCACGAGTTCGGGCTATGCGTGGTCGCGCGCACGGCCGGACAACGGCATCACGCTCGAGATGGCGCTGGCGCATCTGGCCGAGATGGTCGAAGGCACGACGCTGCCGCTCAATGCCGACTTCGAAGGCGGCTTCGCCGCCGATGCGGCCGGCGTCGAAGCGCATGTGCGCCTGGCGGTTGAGACTGGCATCGCCGGGCTGTCGATCGAAGACTCGACCGGCGATGCGGCGCGCCCGCTGCACGCGATCGACGCCGCCGCCGAGCGCATCCGCGCCGCGCGTCGCGCCATCGACCGCAGCGGCGGCGACACGCTGCTGGTGGGCCGCGCCGAATGTTTTCTCGTCGGCCGGCCCGATCTCGACGAAACGATCGCGCGCCTCGTGCGCTACGCCGACGCCGGCGCCGACTGCCTTTATGCGCCCGGGTTGAAGACGCGCCAGCAGATTGCGGCGGTCGTCCAGGCAGTCGCTCCGCGACCGTTCAACCTGCTCGTCAGCGCGCCGGGCGATCTTTCGTTCGACGACATCGCCGCGCTCGGCGTGCGCCGCATCAGCGTCGGCGGCGCACTCGCCCGCACCGCGTGGGCCGGCTTCCTGCGCGCGTCGCGCCTGCTGGCGCAGGGCGGCTTCGACGGCCTGGCCGATGCGGCGTCAGGTGCCGAGTTGAACGCGCTCTTCTCTGCAGAGCCCTGACGGCCGCGCCACCGCCGCGTCAACGTCGGCTCGCGGCAGGCGCCGCGGCCACGCTCGCACGCGTGATCCCGAACAAGACCACGCGCGTGATGATCTACTGCAACAACAACTTCATCGGCGCGCCGGAATCGCTGGCGATGAAGAGCATGGATTCGGCGCTCAACGTCTCCACCTTCGTCTCGTGCACGCCTACGGCTACCGCAACGTCTATGAACTCGGCCCGTCGATCGACTTCGTGAAGACCCGGCTCGCCTTCGCCGGCACCGAGGTTCGCGCCGTTCAGCGGTAGTGGCCGTGCTGCTGCAGGACTTCGATCTTGTAGCCGTCGGGGTCTTGCACGAAGAAAAAGCGCGCCAGCAGTTCGTCGCCGCGCGTGAACTCCTTGATCGGCAGCGGCGCGTGGCCTTTGGCGACGACGGCGGCGTGCTTGGCGTCCAGGTCTTGCACCACGACTGCGATGTGACCGTAGCCGGTGCCGTGGGTATAGGCCTCGGTGCGGCCCTTGTTGTACGTCAGCTCGATTTCGGCATCGTCCTCTTCATTGCGCAGATAGACCAGCGCGAAGTCGGGAAAATCGAGCGTGTGCGACGGCGTCAGATCGAGCACGTCGCGATAAAAGGCGAGCGACTTGTCCAAGTCTAGCACCCGGATCATCGTGTGGATCAGCTTGGCCATGAACCGCTCCGTCAATGCCTCGCCGTCGCCTTCAACGCCACCACCGGCGCCTTGGCCACCGGCGGCGCGGCGTCGCCGGTTTGGATACCCAAAGCGCGATCACACTTTCGCCGCAAGTACCGCAGGCAGGTCACGCGCAGGAACGACGAGAAGTTGGCGACGTCGCCGCGGTGCAGCAGGATCTCGTCGTGGAACTGCGCGATCAGCGCGTTGGTGGTGCAGCTTTCATCGTGCGCCATTTCTGCCAGCGTGTCCCAGACCAGGTTCTCGAGCCGGATGCTGGTCAGCACGCCGTGGATACGAACGGTGCGCGTCCGCGACTCATACAGGATCGGATCGGCCTTGACGAAGAATTCGCACATGGTCTTTCGCTCCTTCAGATCGCCTTGCTCGTCATCTGCTGCGCAATGTAGTCCGCCTGCCGGATCGCCAGCGTGACGATCGTCAACGTCGGATTCTCCGCGCCGCCGGTCGTGAACTGGCTGCCGTCGCTGATGAACAGGTTGGCAACGTCGTGCGACTGGCCCCACTTGTTGACCACGCCGTCCTTGGCTTGCGCGCTCATGCGGCAGGTGCCGAGGTTGTGCGTGCTCGGGTACGGC
>JANNJX010000457.1:0-6785 GCA_031396005.1 Burkholderiales bacterium | reverse complement strand
CACCGAGGCGATACTGCGCCTGCTCGGCATCAAGGGCAACGGCAGCCGCAGCGTGACGGAAGAAGAGATCGCGGCCAGCCTGGAAGAGGGGCTCGATGCCGGCGTCATCGAGCAGCACGAGCACACGATGGTGCGCAACGTGTTCCGCCTGGACGAACGCCAGGTCGGCTCGATGATGATTCCGCGCACCGAGATCACCTGGCTCGACGCCGACGCGCCGCTGGCCGAATCGCTGTTGCGTATGGCCGAGCATCAGCACACGCGCTACCCGGTGTGCCGCGGCGATCTGACCGACGTCGTCGGCGTGCTCGCCGCACAGGCGCTGTTGCCGTCGCTGGCGCGCGGCGAGCAGCCGTCGATCACCGAGCATGTCAGTGCGGCGGTGTTCGTACCCGAAACGCTGACCGGCATGGAGCTGCTCGAACACTTTCGCGGCTCCGATGCCGAACTGGTCTTCGTCGTCGATGAGTACGGCGAGGTGCAGGGCGTGATCACCGTGCGCGACGTGCTCGAAGCCATCACCGGCGAGTTCAACGCGCCGGCCGACGGCGACGCCTGGGCCATCCCCCGCGGCGACGGCAGCTGGCTCTTGGACGGCCTGATCCCGGTGCCCGAGATGAAGGACCGCCTGGGCCTGAAGGCGCTGCCCGAAGAAGACCGCGGCCGCTACAACACGCTGGCCGGCATGATCATGCTGCTGCTCGGCCGCCTGCCCAACGCCGCCGACCGAGTGGATTGGGATGGCTGGCGTTTCGAAGTCGTCGACATGGACGGCAAACGCATCGACAAGGTGCTCGTCGCACCGATCACCGAAACCACACAGGCCGCTCCCTCATGATCGACCCCGTTCTCTTCGGCACGCCCGTCGCCCTCGACCGCGTGCAGCACCGCCACCAGCGCCTGCACACGCCGGCGGTGCGCTTCGATCGCACGGCCGGCATGAATTCGCTGTTCGTCGCCGCGGTGGAATTCATCGACGCCTCGCGCGACTACCCGATCGTCTTCATCGAAGCCGGCAAGGGCGACGACGGCCAGCGCGAAGTGGCGCCGGTGGCCGTACTCGGTCTGACGCAGGGTGAGAACCTGATGTTGAACGACGACGGCTCCTGGGCCGCGCGCTACGTGCCGGCGCTGCTGCGCGGCTACCCGCTCGGCCTGGCGCGCGCCGACGCGCAGAACTACGTCGTCGTCATCGACGAGAAGGCCGGCGCGTTGTCGGCCAGCGACGGCGAGCCGCTGTTCAACGAGAAAGGCGAGGCGACGCCGATGCTCGAAGAGCGCCGCAAGTTCGTCGAGCAGCTCGAGAACGAAGCTCAGCGCACGCGCCTGCTCGGCCGCAATTTGCTGGAGCTCGAGCTGTTGCAGCCGATGCGCTTCGAGGCCACGCTGCCCGACGGCCAGCAACTCAGCGTCGATGGCTTCTTGACCGTCGATGAGAAGAAGTTCAGCGAACTGGCCGACGACAAGCTGATGCAACTGCACAAGAGCGGCGTGCTGGCGCTGATCCACGCGCATCAGTTTTCGTTGGGCCTGATGCGCGGCCTGGTCGAGCGGCGCGTGGCGCGGTCGCCCAGAACAGCCTGATCCAGCGGGCGGCGTTTCCCTGGGCAGGTCAGGGGGATTGGCGAGACAGCGCTGTGGCGGGAGTAGAGTCGACGCGCTGCATTTACCCGGAGACTGTCATGCGAGTTGCTTGTCTGGTGTTCGCCGTTATGGCGCTGGCGCTGCCCGCCGCGCACGCCCAAACCGCTCAACCCGCTGAAAGGGGCAAGCCTGCCGCCGAGGCCATCGTCAAGCCATCGACAGCGGCGAAGCCGGCTGCGCAGACCAAGGCGCCGACGGCTGAGGCCAGCAAGTCGAAGGTCGAAGGCACGTCGACGCAGCGCTCGGTCCCGACCGAGATGAAGAAGAACTACGACGACTGCCACTCCAAGGGCAGTGCCAACGACGCGTGAGCGCCCGAGCGCTTCAGGCGCTCATTGCTCCAAGCGCCAGACCTGCCCGTCCGCACTGTCGGTCAGCACATAGAGCCAGCCGTCGGGCCCCTGGCGCACGTCGCGGATGCGTTCGTTGCGTTCGGTCAGCAATTTCTCCTCCTTGACCACCTTGCGGCCGTCGAGTTCGAGGCGCACCAGGTGCGAGCCACGCAGCGCGCCAACGAAAAGATTGCCCTTCCAGCCGGGGTAGCGGTCGCTGTTCAGGATCGTCATGCCCGAGGGCGCGATCGACGGGATCCAGTAGTGCAGTGGCGGCGCCACGTCGGCGCGCTCGGTGCCGTCGCCGATCTTGGTGCCGATGCCGTAGTTGCGGCCGTAGGTGATGACCGGCCAGCCGTGGTTGGCGCCGGCCGCGGGCGCGTTGAGTTCATCGCCGCCTTGCGGGCCGTGCTCCACCGTCCACAACTCGCCCGTGGCCGGGTGCAGCGCCGCAGCCTGGATGTTGCGGTGGCCGTAGCTCCAGATTTCGGGCTTCGCGCCGCCGCGCTGCACGAACGGGTTGTCGGCCGGCGCCTTGCCGTCGGCGTCGATGCGCACCACCTTGCCGATGTGGTTGTCGAGCGTCTGCGCATCGTCCTTGCGCGTGAAGCGATCGCCGAGGCCGACGAACAGTGTGCCGTCGCGCGACCAGACCAGACGCGAGCCGAAGTGGTTGTTGCCGCCGCTGACTTTCGGCGCCTGTCGAAAGATCACCTGCACGTTGGCCAAGGCGTTGCCGTCGAGCGTGGCGCGCGCCACGGCAGTGCCGGCGCCGCCCTCACCAGCCTCGCTGTAGCTCCAGTACACCAACCGGTTGCTGGCGAACTGCGGGTGCAGCACCACATCGAGCAGGCCGCCTTGGCCCGCGGCCACCACGGGCGGCAGTCCGGCGAGCGGCTCGTTCAATCCTCCGTCGCGCTCGACGATGCGCATGCGCCCCGCGCGCTCGGTGACGAGCAGCCGGCCGTCGGGCAAAAAGGCCACACCCCATGGATGATCGAGGCCCTTCGCCACCACTTTCACGATGACGACGGGCTTCGCCGATTGCGCCCAAGCGCTGCTGCTGACCACCACGGCAGCAAGAACAAACAGCAGGGATCGCACGATGCAGGCACCTCGTTGGAGATCGAAGCTCGCATCGTGCCGCAGCACGAAAGACCTTGCGCCGTTCAGCGATCGACTTTGACGATCTTGCCGTCGTCGGTGAGCAGGTAGAGCCAGCCGTCGGGGCCCTGACGGACGTCGCGGATGCGTTTGCGCAGGCTCTTCACCGCAGCGATCTCCTCGCGCGAACTGACGTTGTCGCCGCTGAGGACGATGCGCCACAAGGTCGCACCCGAGAGCGCACCGCTGAACAGATTGCCCCGCCACTCGGAGAAGCCGTCGCCGCTGTAGTAGGCCAGGCCGGCGGGCGCGGTCGATGTCGGCACCCAGTAGGTCTTGGGCTCGGTGTAGCCGCTGTGGTCGACGCTAATGCGGCAGGCCTCGTCTTTCGGCAGGCTGTCGTTGTAGTTGCAACCGTAGCTCCTCAACGGCCAGCCGTAGTTGGCGCCCTGGGTCACGCGGTTGAGTTCATCGCCGCCCTGCGGACCATGTTCGGTCAGCCACAGGTCGTTGGTTCCGGGCACCACCGTGGCCCCTTGCGGGTTGCGATGGCCGGTGCTGTACACGCCGGCGCCGCTGCCGTCGCGGTTCATGCGCATCACCTTGCCGATCGAGTTGCCGCTGTTCTGCACGCCGTCGGCGCGGGCACTGCCGTTGTTCGATTCCAGGCCACGCTCGCCTGCGGCCACGTACAGCGACTTGTCGGCGCGAAAGGCGATGCGCGCACCGAAGTGGATGTCGCTCGCCACCTTGGGGGCTTGGCGCCAGATCACCGCCACGTTCTGCAAAGCGCCGCCGACCAGTCGGCCCCGCGCCACCGCAGTGCCGCTGCCACCGGCGCCGGCTTCGGAATAGGCCAGATAAACCCAGTTCTCGCCGCTGGAGAAATCCGGGTCGAGCGCCACGTCGAGCAGGCCGCCTTGGCCGGCAGAGACAACAGCGGGCACGCCGCTGACGGTGGCGTCCACAGCCGAGCCGTCTCCACGCACGATCACCAGCGAGCCGCCACGTTGCGTCACCAGCATGCGGCGGTCGGGCAGAAACGCCAGGCCCCACGGCCTGTCGAGCGTGACGCCCAGCACAGTGGCACGGGCCGACGTGTTAGGCGGGCTGCTGCTGAGCGTGTCGTTGCCGCCGCCGCCCCCGCCGCCCCCGCCGCCACAGGCGGCAATGCCCAGCGCCAACACGCCGAGCAAGGCGATGCCGACGTGCAGAAACGAGCGATCGAGCGAAGGGGTGGGCACAGGCTTTGGCATGCCCTGACTTTAAAGGTGCCGCACGATCGGTGTTGCAGCCAAGCGTAGGCGGTGGCCGCGTCTTGTTTGCAAAAAGTTGCTGTTGCCGGGGCGGCCAGAAGTAGTGAGCTGCTGCGGCGTTCACAGCTTGTTTCGAAAGCCCAGCGCGGGATCGCCGCGCCATAGACTGGCGTGCATGCCGGCCCTGATCGACCCCACGCTCGAGACGCTCGCCGCTTGGCTCGCTGCCGAGCCGGCGGTGCTGGTGCGCGTGCTGGCGACGCAGGGCTCGGTGCCGCGCGAGGCGGGGACGTGGATGGCGGTCTTTGCCGGCCGCGTGCTCGGCACCATCGGCGGCGGTCATCTGGAGTTCGATGCCATCGCGCTGGCGCGTGCCGCGCAGGGCGGCGGGCCGATCGAGGCCCGGCGCCGCTTCGCCCTCGGGCCCTCGCTCGGCCAGTGTTGCGGCGGCGTGGTGCATCTCGGCTTCGAGCGCGTGCAGCCCGGGACCGCAGCGGCGCTGATCGTGCATCTGCAAACGCAACTCGACGCGCGCCGCCTGCCGGTGGCGCTGTTCGGCGGCGGCCATGTCGGCCGCGCGATCGTGCGCGCGCTGACGCCGCTGCCGGTGCGCGTGCAGTGGATCGACAGCCGCGACGAGGTCTTTCCGGGCGGGCTGCCGCCGCAGATCGAGGCCGAACATTCGGCGCCGGTGCAGGCCGCGGTGCGCGACATCGCAGCCGGCTCACGCGTGCTGATCATGAGCTTCTCGCACGCCGAAGACCTCGAGGTCGTGGCAGCGTGCTTGCAGCGGCAACGCGAGCGCGACGACCTGCCGTTCATTGGCCTGATCGGCAGCCGGACGAAGTGGGCGACCTTCACGCACCGGCTCGAAGCGCGCGGCTTCACCGCCGACGAGCTGGCGCGCATTACCTGTCCGATCGGCGTGCCCGGCGTCACCGGCAAGGAGCCCGAGGTCATCGCCGCGGCGGTGGCGGCGCAGTTGATGCAGCGGCGTTGACTTGACGCGGGCAAGCAAGTCGTTGACCGAGGCAAGCATCGGCGGCAAGATCGGCCGATGGTCGCCGCGCCACCCTCTGCACACGCCTTGGCGCTGCGCCGCTTCAGCCGTTTCTTCACGCGCCAGCTCGGCCTGCTCGACGAGCACCTGCTGGGCAGCGGTTTTTCGCTCACCGAAGTGCGCGTGCTCTACGAGATCGCGCACCAGCCGGGCCTCGCGGCCGCCGATCTGCGGCGCGAGCTCGCTCTCGACGCCGGCTACCTGAGCCGCGTGCTGCGCCGCTTCGTCGCGCAGGGGCTGGTGCGACGCAGCGTGCATGCCAGCGACGCGCGCAGCAGCGCGCTCGGCCTGACTGCCAAGGGCCGCCAGGCGCTGGCGCCGCTGGAGCGGGCGTCGAGTGCGCGCGCGGCCGGGTTGATCGCCCACCTCGACAGCGGCAGCGCCGACGAGTTCGGCCGCGCCTTGCGGACCATCGAGCGCGCATTGACGCCACAGGCCAGAAGCGCACCCGAACCGATCGTGCTGCGAGCGCACCAGGTCGGCGACATCGGCTGGGTGGCGCACCGCCAGGGCCTGCTCTACGCGCAGGAGTACGGCTGGGACGCCACCTTCGAAGCGCTGGTGGCCGAGATCGCGGCCCGCTTCGTGCGCGAGTTCGACCCGCAGCTTGAGCACTGCTGGATCGCCGAGCAGGGCGGGCGCATCGTCGGCTCGGCGTTCGTCGTCCGCAAGTCGGCGCGTGTGGCGCAGTTGCGGCTGTTGTACGTGGAGCCCGCGGCGCGCGGCCAGGGGCTCGGCGCGCGGCTGGTCGACGAGTGCGTCCGCTTCGCCCGCAGCAAGCGCTACAAGACGCTGATGCTGTGGACCCACGACGTGCTGCGCGCGGCCCGGCATGTCTACGAGACGCGCGGCTTCGTGCTGCAGAAGGAACAACGCCACCGCGCCTTCGGCAAGTCTCTGGTCGGCCAGTACTGGGTGTTGGCGCTGTGATCACCGGGCGCCGCACCGAACGCTGGGCACTCGCTGCGGCAGCGCTGGCAGGCATCCAGGTCGGCGCCGCCATCGCCGGCAGCCGCTGGCTGGTCGCCGACATCGGCCCGCTGTCGCTGACCTTCCTGCGCTATGCGGTCGCGCTGGCCACGCAGGTGCCGCTGCTGGCGGCGATCGGCGGCACGCGGGTCGCGCTGTCCCGGTTGACGGCCGCCGATGCGATCCGCGTGGCATTGCTCGGCGTCGTCCAGTTCGGCGTGCTGATCGCGCTGCTCAACTTCGGCCTGAAGCATGTCGATGCCGGCCTGGGGGCGCTGTTGTTCGCGACCTTTCCGCTGATGACGCTGGTCATCGCCACCGCCGCCGGCCACGAGCGCTTCGATGCGCCGCTGGCCGCCGGGGTGCTGCTGTCGATCGTCGGTGTCGGCTTGGCGCTGGGGGTACGCCCGCCGGCCATGA
>JANNJX010000456.1:0-2438 GCA_031396005.1 Burkholderiales bacterium | reverse complement strand
CGTCACGCCCTGGGTGGCGCGGCCGAGTTCGCGGATTTCACTGACGCGGGTGCGCACGAGCACGCCACGGTCGGTGATCAGCATGATCTCGTCTTCCGGCCGCACCAGCGTCGCGCCGACGACGCGGCCGTTGCGCTCGCTTTGCTGGATGGCGATCATGCCTTTGGTGCCACGGCCGTGGCGCGTGTACTCTGTTATCGAGGTGCGCTTGCCGTAGCCGTTTTCGGTGGCGCACAGCACGCTGATGGGGGCTGTTCCATCCCCCGCCGATTGCGTTTCGTCGTGATCGGCCACCAGCATCGCGATCACGTTCTGGCCCGGCTCCAACATCATGCCGCGCACGCCACGCGCCGTACGGCCCATCGCGCGCACGTCGTCTTCGTCGAAGCGCACCGCCTTGCCGCCGTCACTGAACAACATCACGTCGTGTTTGCCGTCGGTCAACGCTGCGCCGACGAGCTGGTCGCCCGGATCGAGATCGACCGCGATGATGCCGGCCTTGCGCGGGTTGCTGAACTCGTCGAGCGCCGTCTTCTTCACCGTGCCGAGCGCCGTGCCCATGAAGATGTAATGGTCGGCCGGAAACGTACGGAACTCGCCGGTCAGCGGCAACACGACGGTGATCTTCTCGCCCGGCTGCAACGGGAACATGTTGACGATCGGTTTGCCGCGCGAATTGCGCGTGCCCTGCGGCACCTCCCAGACCTTGAGCCAATAGACGCGGCCGCGGTCGGAGAAGCAGAGGATCCAATCGTGCGTGTTGGCGATGAAGAGCTGGTCGATCCAGTCGTCTTCCTTGGTCTGCGCCGCCTGCTTGCCGCGCCCGCCGCGGCGCTGCGCGCGGTACTCGGCCAGCGGTTGGCTCTTGATGTAGCCGGTGTGGCTTAGTGTCACCACCATGTCGGTCGGCGTGATCAGGTCTTCGGTGCCGAGATCCTGCGCGTTGCGCTCGATGTGGCTGCGACGTGCGGCGAGCTTCGTGCCGCCGAACTCATTCTTCAGCGCGACGAGTTCATCCGAAATGATCGTCGTCACACGCGCCGGCGTGGCCAGAACGTCGAGCAGGTCGGCGATCTCTCTCATCACCTCCTTGTACTCGCTGACGATCTTGTCTTGCTCGAGGCCCGTCAGGCGCTGCAAGCGCATCTGCAAGATCTCTTGCGCCTGGTCTTCGGACAATCGGTACAGGCCGTCGGGCTGCATGCCGTACTGCGGCGCCAGGCCTTCCGGCCGGTAAGCGGCGCGGCCGCCGGCCGTGTCGGCTTCTGCGCGTTGCAGCATCTCGCGCACCAGCGGCGAATCCCAGCTCTTGCTCATCAGCGCCGCTTTGGCCACCGGCGGCGTCGGGCTGGTCTTGATCGTCTCGATGAACTCATCGATGTTGGCCAGCGCCACCGCCAGGCCTTCGAGCACATGGCCGCGTTCACGCGCCTTCTTCAACTCATAGACAGTGCGCCGCGTCACCACCTCGCGCCGATGCTCGAGGAAGATGTCTATCAACATCTTGAGGTTGCACAGCTTGGGCTGACCGTCGATCAGCGCCACCATGTTGATGCCGAAGGTGTCCTGCAGCTGCGTCTGCTTGTACAGGTTGTTGAGCACGACCTCGGGCACCTCGCCGCGCTTCAACTCGATCACCACCCGCATGCCGGACTTGTCGCTCTCGTCCTGGATGTGGCTGATGCCTTCGATCTTCTTCTCGTTGACGAGCTCGGCGATTCGCTCGAGCAGCGTCTTCTTGTTCACCTGATAAGGAATTTCATCGACGATGATCGATTGCCGCGAGCCCTTGTCGATATCCTCAAAGTGGCACTTGGCGCGCATGATCAGCTTGCCGCGACCGGTGCGGTAACCATCGCGCACGCCTTCGATACCGTAGATGATGCCGGCGGTCGGGAAGTCCGGCGCCGGAATGATCTCCATCAATTCTTCGATCGTCGCCTGCGGCTGCTTCAACATGTGCAGGCAGGCATCGACGACTTCGTTCAGGTTGTGCGGCGGGATATTGGTCGCCATGCCGACCGCGATGCCGGCGCTGCCGTTGATCAGCAGGTTTGGCAGTCGCGTGGGCAGCACCAGCGGCTCGCGTTCGCTGCCGTCGTAGTTGGGGCCGAAGTCGACCGTCTCCTTGTCGATGTCGGCCAGCATCTCGTGGGCGATCTTCGACAGGCGGATTTCGGTGTAGCGCATCGCCGCGGCGTTGTCGCCATCGACCGAGCCGAAATTGCCCTGGCCATCGACCAGCATGTGGCGCAGCGAAAAGTCCTGCGCCATGCGCACGATGGTGTCGTACACGGCCGTATCGCCGTGCGGATGGTATTTGCCCATCACGTCGCCGACGATGCGCGCGCTCTTCTTGTACGGCCGGTTCCAGTCGTTGTTCTGTTCGTGCATTGCGAACAGCACGCGCCGGTGCACCGGCTTGAGTCCGTCGCGCG
>JANNJX010000454.1:0-3255 GCA_031396005.1 Burkholderiales bacterium | reverse complement strand
CCGCCGGGAAGTGCATGAAGCGCAGGCGCGCGCAATCCGCCGCTGCCTTGTGTGCTGCCCTCCACGCTCGCAAAATTTGTCGTCACCTTCATGGGACCCATCGCCTTTGCGTTGACGGCGCCGCAAGCACGGCAGACCGATGTCACAGTCTAGAGAGACTAGATGCTGCACTGCACCCGTGAACAGGGGGGTAATTCGGGCTTGAGCCACTTGGGATTAGGGATAGGTCGCATCGCCACCGCGCGAAGACACTGGGTTCATGCGCAGCGCCGGAGGAGGTGACGTGCATCGATGACCAAACCATGACGAAAGGCCGCTATGCCGGTATCCGATGTGCAGCTCGGAAGCAATGTCAAGATCTTCCATCCCATGCTCGTCAACCTCTATGGTTGCCGTATCGGTGACGACACGAAGGTTGGTACCTTCGTCGAGATCCAGAAGAACGCGCGCATCGGTGCGCGCTGCAAGATCTCTTCGCACACGTTTATCTGCGAAGGCGTCGTGATCGACGATGAAGTCTTCGTCGGCCATGGCGTCATGTTCATCAACGACCGCTACCCGCGAGCCGCCAACGCCGACGGCAGACTTCAGACCGAGGCCGACTGGGCGGTCGAGCCGACGCGCGTCAAGCGCCGCGTCTCGATCGGCTCCAACGCCACGGTGCTTTGCGGCGTGTCCATCGGCGAAGGGGCGCTGGTGGGCGCGGGCGCCGTCGTCACCAAGGACGTTCCGGACTTCGCCATCGTCGCTGGCGTGCCGGCGCGCGTGGTCGGAGACACCCGAGTTCGCGATGCGGCGGCGAGCGGCTGGGCCGCGGTCGGCTGAGATTCGAGTTCCTTCAAGTTCACAGGGAGAACACATGGTCAGGATTGGTGTGGTGGGCTACGGCTACTGGGGCCCGAACCTGGTGCGGAATTTCGCCGAGACGCCCGACTGCCAGGTTGCCGCGGTGGCGGACTTGGACACGAGCAAGCTGGCCACGGTGAAGCGCCGCTTTCCGACGGTGACGACGACGACCAACTTCAATGACCTGTTGGCCGACCCGTCGGTAGACGCGGTGGCGATCGCCACGCCCGTCAACACCCACTACGAACTGGCGATGGCTGCGCTCAAGGCGGGCAAGCATGTCTGGGTCGAGAAACCGATGACCGAAACCTTCGAGCAGGCGCAGCGCCTGGTCGACGAGGCCGAGCGTCGCGGCAAGGTGTTGCACGTCGACCACACGTTCATCTACACCGGTGCGGTGCAGAAGATGGTCGAGATCGTCAAAGCCGGCGAACTCGGCCGCATCCTCTATTACGACTCTATCCGCGTGAACCTCGGGCTGTTCCAGCGCGACGTGAGCGTCATCTCCGACTTGGCGGTTCACGACTTCTCGATCCTCGACCACCTCTTCGGCGAGCAGCCGAGCGCGGTCACCGCCAGCGGCATGAACCACTTCCCGGGCACGCCGGAGAACCTGGCCTACGTCACGCTGTATTACGACTCGGGGATGATCGCCCACGCCAACGTGAGCTGGCTGGCGCCGGTGAAGGTGCGCCAGATCATGCTGGGCGGCAGCAAGAAGATGGTCACCTACGATGACCTGGAGCCGAGCGAGAAGATCAAGATCTACGACAAGGGTGTGAGCTTCACCGACGACCCGGCCAAGATTCAGGAAATGCGCGTCGGCTACCGCACCGGCGACATGTGGGCCCCCAAGCTCGCCCACACCGAGGCGCTGCAAGTCGAAGGCGCTCACTTCGTCGACTGCGTCGCTCACAGCAAGCGCCCTCTCACCGACGGCCAGCTCGGCCTGCGCGTGGTGCAACTGATCGAAGCGGCGTGCGAGTCGATGCGCGGCAAGGGCAAGACGGTTTATCTGAAGGCAGGGAGCTGATTTCGTGATTCCTTTCGTCGATCTGAAAGCGCAGTACCAAAGCATCAAGGAAGAGGTCAACGGCGCCATCCAGGGTGTGCTCGATAGTTGCCAGTTCACCCTTGGCAGCGAGGTCGTGGCCTTCGAGAAAGAGTTTGCCGAGTACAGCGGCTCAGTTCACGGCATGGGCGTGAACACGGGCACCAGCGCACTGCACCTGGCGTTGTTGGCGGCAGGTGTGGGTCCCGGCGACGAAGTCATCACCGTGCCGTTCACGTTCGTTGCCACCGTGTCGGCAGTCGACTACACCGGCGCCAAGGCGGTGTTCGTCGACATCGATCCGGTCACCTTCACCATGGACCCGGCGCAGGTCGAAGCCGCGATCACGCCACGCACCAAGGCCATCATTCCGGTGCACCTGTACGGCCAGAGCGCCGACATGGACCCGATCCTGGCCGTCGCCAAGAAGCACGGTCTCGTCGTCATCGAGGACGCCGCGCAGGCGCATGGCGCCGAGTACAAGGGCCGGCGCTGCGGCAGCATGGGCGACATGGGTTGCTTCAGCTTCTACCCAGGCAAGAACCTCGGTGCGGCGGGCGAGGGTGGCATGGTCGTCACCGCCAACGCCGAGTTCGCGCGCACGATTCGCATGCTGCGCGATTGGGGGGCGGAGAAAAAGTACCACCACGTGCTCAAGGGCTACAACTTCCGCCTCGAAGGCATCCAGGGCGCGGTGCTGCGCGTGAAGCTGCGTCACCTGGAAAAGTGGACCGAGGCACGCCGCGCTGCGGCCAAGCGCTATGACGCACTACTGCTGCCGGGCAGCGGTGTCGGCCTGCCCAACCAGATGGACTATGCGCGGCACGTCTACCATATCTATGCGGTGCGCACGACGCAGCGTGCTGCGCTGCAGGACGCGCTGACGGCGCAAGGCGTGCAGACCGGCATCCACTACCCGTTTCCAGTGCACCTGCTGCCGGCGTTTGCGGACCTGGGCTACGAGGCCGGCCAGTTCCCGCACAGCGAGCGCGCCGCCAACGAGGTGCTGTCGCTGCCGATGTTTCCGGAGCTGACCCCTGCTCAGAGCGAGGGCGTGGCGCGGGCGTTGAAGGACAGCATGGCCGAACTCGGCGGCGTGCGCGCCGCCGCCCGAGCCGCCTGACCGCCCGTGCTGATCGACAAGCTGCTGCAGCGCATCGACGCGCTGCAGCTCGATCTGCGCGGCCGCACGGTGCTCACCGAGGCGGCCAGTGGCGCCTATGTGGTGACGCCGCGTGTTGGCGAACACTTCGTCGACGGTACCGTAGCGTGTCGTCTTCGTGAATGCGAACACCCGTGCACCGGCGAGCGCCGCCAACACCGGCGTCACCACATAGGCGCCACTGGCCGCCTCGGTG